>CACXDP010000415.1 GCA_902766445.1 uncultured Coriobacteriaceae bacterium | reverse complement strand
TGTAGCCAGCGTCGATCATGATGGTTGTGCCGCCCTTGGTATAGAAGAAGATATTGGCGATCCACTCGCGGACGCAGGCCACGCGCTCGTCAATCCAGCCGGTGTTGAGCGGCTTGAAGACCTCCTTGCCACGGTATCCCAACGACATGACCCTCTTCTGGAATTGCGATGCCTTACGCGACATTGTATCCTCCCTTGTTCGGGGGACATTGGGGACGGGGGCGTTTGTCCGCGGACAAACGCCCCCGTCCCCAATGTCCCTTACACACACTCGTCACCTTCGATGAGATAGTCACAGACCGCGCCTCCCTGCGCCAGGGTGTGCTCGCGCGTGAGTCGGCCGTGCGCGAGGCGCGCCGTTATGTGGTCAATCTCGCACATGACGGGAAGCACGTCCATAAGGTCCTGCTCACGACAGAAATCGTTGAGGGGACAGCGGGTGAAGTGGTAGCAGACGCGCGTGTCGCCCCTGCTATCGCCAAAGTTGAAGTCCCAGGTATACGGGGCCTCGTCTGGATGCTCGTCTACCCAGCGGGCATGGGAGCGCAACGACTCGTTCATGCGGCGCATGTCGGCAGCACGGTTGAGATTCACAGAGAGGCCGACGGCGCCCTTTACCACGGGCAGCTCAAAGAGGTCGCCCACCACCGCACGCAGCATGTCGGGCGTGAGCCCCCCATCGGCCGCCCGGTACATCGCGAAGAACACGAGCGCCTCATAGGCGTTGTCGGCCATGGGGTTGTCCGCGCCAATGGAGGGAAAGACTGCAAGCATCTGCCGGTATATGGGACGAGCGTCGTTGTAGGCCTTTGCCGCCAGCTCATGACCGTAGCGCCTACGGATGGCTCGGCGTAGCGCAGGGGCGATGATGTTGAAGTAGCGCGAGACATAGGCAAGCATGGTGGTCTCCTTTCGACCGGTTGGCCAGAGCAAGAACCAGCGTCGTCACCACGAGAACACGGCGATCCGGTTGTTGACGTTCTTTCCGAGCGTCGCTGCGAAAAGTCTACCGCGCAGGGTGTGCTTGCGCATCTCTTCGTTGTAGCTGTGCTCGGAGAGCAGCGTGAGACGTGGCTCGAGCTCCACGAACTCTGCGCCGCTATCGGTGCCCCATTTGAAGGTGGCATTGGTGTTCTTGATGGCGTCGTGCTGCTTGGAGTGCTTGACCATGAACATGGAGTTCATCTCAGCCACCAGGTAGCCGTGTTCGAAGCAGTCGCAGAGCATATGCAGGCAAGTGGCCGTCTGCTCCTTGGTGAAGTACTCCAGCACGCCCTCCATCACGATGATGTTCGCGGAGCGATCGTGTGGCAACGTCACAGTCCATGCTCCTTCGAACGCGTTGCCATCCAACATGGTGCAGCGCGGGCGATCCTCAAAGACCTTGCGTCGCACGATGATCTGGTCAGGCAGGTCCACGTCGTACCACTCGATCTTCCCGTTGTCCACCTGAGAGAACTTGTCGTCGAAGCCGCAGCCCAAGTTGACGCAGAGCGCATCGGGATGCTGGGCGATGAGTCCCCGGAGCGTATCGGCAAACATGATGGTGCGCGCGACGACCCCCTCGTGCGAGAGGAACGGGTCGTATTTGCTCACGTCCACGCCCAACGCGGATATTATCTCGGCCGCCTTCTCGTCCACGATACGCGGGTTGGGACGCGCCGTCTCGCTCGCACGAATGGCCAACGTGACGAGAGCAGTCTCCTGAATGTCGCCAAACTTTAGGTCCATTGCTCTCCCTTCAAAGAGTTGCTCCACGGAACGCCCGCCCCGCAGGGCCTCCAGGCGCCTGTCGCTCTGCGACTTCTCCTTTTCCTCGTCCGTGGCAGCTCCCTCGCTCTGGCCACATAGAGTTAACCTATGGTATCTCTTATTGTTAGATTTGTCTAACACGGACAGTGGGGACGGGGGCGTTTGTCCGCGGACAAACGCCCCCACTGTCCCCAAGCGCTTGCCTACTCCTGCCCAAAGCTCTGGAACAGCCGCACGCCCAGCACGGCGTTGAATCCGACGGCGGCAAACACGCTGAATCGCTCAACGACGCCAAAGAACTGCGGAGGCACCAAACCCTGCCCGATGGCGCCTACGAGCATCATCGCGAGCGCCACGCCCGCCCAATGGCCCACGCTCCGCACGTCGGCACAACGAATTCCCGCCGCAATTAGCAGCGACAGCGACACAATGGACAGGAGCACCACCGCCACGGTGATCACGTACACGTGCATGATGTCCTGGAAAGAGGACATGCCCGTGCCGGCTGCGCTGAGCGGGAACAGCCCATAGCCCACGCTCGACACCCAGTTCATCAGAGCAAACAGGTAGATGCCGACTCGAAAGAGCCTGGTAAACGTCCTCCGTTCCGAGACGTAGATGCAGGCGCAGGTGACGCACACGATGCCGCACGATCTATACGGCGTGGACAGCTGGTCCCACAGATCGCGTGACGGCGCGCTCGCCGCAGAGAGGTCGCTCACGGCCTGCGACATCCAGTCGTAGCCTGGATAGGCCGCGGGCGCGAAGACGACCGCCGCTGCATACGAGACGAGCGCGACCACGCCCGTCAGCCCCAGCCAATTGATGAGCTTCTTATTCATGTCGTGGCTCCATCTGTCGCGCAAACCATGCGATGTATTCCCTTACCTCGTCGAACACCGGCATCTTCTCATCCGACGCCGGGGCCTTCCCCGCCGTCAGCATGTCCATCTGCAAGTCCACCAGCGTGTGCACCGTACATGCGAACGACAGCGCAGCCATGTCGACGTCATCGACCTGCAGCTGTCCGTGCGCGGCAAGCTCGTAAAAGAGCGTCTTGACCTGCGACACCATGCGGTTGGTCTCGTCCACCATGATCTGTGCTGCTACGGGACTCGTCGAGCGCTCCGCGTACAGCACTTTGAAGAACCGCAGCATCTCGTCGTCTGTCACGAAGGAGCCGTACCGCTCGAAGGAGCGGACGAGCACCTGCTCAAGGCTCTCGTCCGCACCCGGATTCGCCCGGGAGGCAGCAAGCTCGGCACGCTCGCACGCCCGTTCGCGAAGAAGTTGGTAAGCAGCCTGCAGGATCTGATCCTTCGACCCAAAGTGGTTGTAGAGCGAGGGCTTGCGGATGCCCACCCGCTCCGCGATCTGCGAGAGTGTCACGGCCTTGAGCCCCCGCTCGGACGCGAGGTCGAGCGTCGCCAGGAGTATCTCCTCTTTCCGCGTCATAGCAACTCCTCAGGCAAGAAACTACCTATCGTTAGTTAATAAACTACCTTTCGTTAGTTTTGTCAATATGCGCCAAGGCAGAAGTCTGGTCAAGCCAGGCGGGTGAACCAATACACGTCCACGTGGCCAAGAGACGCCCAACTCCAGGTGCCACGAAGCTCTGAGGGAGAAAATCCTGAACGTAATCGACGTGGTATAATATGGCCACACATAACACGTCAGGAGGGTACATGCCAAGCGCCACGACTAGCAAACCGACCGCCGTGCCGGTACGGGACCTGAAGGATACCGCACGTTTCTGCCAGACCGTCCGCGAGAGCAACGGGCCCATCGTCGTCACCCGCAACGGCTACGACGAGTTCTTCGTGCTCACACCCGACCTCTTCCACGAGTACGAGTTGATGCGCCGTCGTCAGGAGCTCTATGCGGAGGTCGATGCCGCCGAGGCGCGCCTCGCCACCGGGCAGGGTGTAAACGCGCGTGATGCGCTCGAACAAATCAGGCAACGCCATGGCCTATGAGGTCATCGTCGACCCCGGCGTAATCGAGCGCCTCGACGAGGTCGTAGGCTACGTCTCTGAGGTCCTTGGCAGCCCCATGGCAGCTGCCGGTATCCTTGACGGCTTTGACGAGCTAGTCGAGAAGCTCGAGCAGAGCCCACTCTCCTATCCCTTGGCGCAGGACAAGCGCCTGCAGGCGCGCGGCTATCGTCGAGCCCTTGTCGGCAAGTACGTGGTCCTCTTCCGCGTATGGGAGGGCGCCGAGCGTGAGGGCACGGTCTGGGTGACCAACTTCTTCCACGGCTCGCAAAACTACCAAGGACTTGTGTAATACGGTACGTCAACTGGCAATAGCGCACGTGCTACACGCTCTAACCCGCGCTTTTGGACTGCAGCGACACCATGTTGGCAAATAGACCGCCCGCGGCAAGCAGCTCGGAGGGACTTCCCTGCTCCACTACGTGGCCACCGTCGATCACCACGACCTTGTCGGCACCCATGACGGTGCGCATGCGATGCGCATTGACGAGCACGGTCTTGCCCGCAAGCAGGCGCGAAAGGGCGCCCTGCACCTTGGATTCGTTCTCGACGTCGAGTGACGCCGTCGCCTCGTCGAGAAGCACGATCGGTGCATCCTTGAGCAGCGCCCGCGCGATGGAGATGCGCTGACGCTCGCCGCCGGAGAGTCGCGCGCCGTTCTCGCCGATGATGGTGGCATAGCCGTCTGCGAGGCGCGAGACGAACTCGTCGCAGTTGGCAGCAGCGGCAGCAGCGAGGACCTCCTCGTCGGTGGCCCCGTGGCGACCGAGCCGGATGTTCTCCATCACCGTGTCATCAAAGAGCGTGACGTCCTGGAAGACCATCGAGAAGTCGCTCATCAAAACCTCAGGATCCACGTCGAGCACCTCGACGCCGCCCACCGTGAGCGAGCCCGCGTCGTGGTCCCACAGACGTGCGGTCAGTCGGGCACAGGTTGACTTTCCGCTGCCCGATGGGCCCACCAAGGCCGTGACCTGCCCCTCTTTGGCGATGAACGAGACGTTCTCAAGCGTGGCCTCGCCCTGCTTGTCGTAGGAGAAGCCCACGTTCTCGAATACCACGTCATGACCGGCAGGCTCGAACGTCTCGCTGCCCGTGGCAATCGGCGTGTCAAAGATCTCGTTCAGGCGCTGCACCGACACGTCGGACACAAAGACCTCGGCGATGAGGGCAAGCGACTGGTCGAACGGCGCATAGACACGCGTGACCATGAGCAGGAACATGAAGAGGGTCATGAAGTCAATCTGACCCGACAGGATGAGGCGAGCCCCCACTAGCACCGTCGTCGCCATGCCAAGGCGCATGATGACGCTCGCCGAGTTGACGAAGATACCGATACGCAGCTCTGCCGCGGTCTGCTTGCCCTCAAAGGTGTCAATCTTCTCCCCCACGTCCGCAAGGAAGCGCGCACCTTGGTTGGTAGCGCGAATCTCACGCATGTTCTCGATGGTTTCCTGGATGCTGTCCGCCACATCCAAGCCAGCGGTCTTGGCGCGCAGCGCATACGATTCGAACAGCTTGCGCGAGCCAAAGAGCAGGGCAAACGCCACGGGCACACCCCACAGGCAGGAAAGGCCCAGGCGCCAGTCATACGCCAGCACCATCACGGCAATAATCGCGGTGGAGATGTAACCGCCATACAGGTAGCCCAGCACGTGGCTCCACACGTGCTCCAGACGGTCGACGTCACTCATCATGGTCTCGGTGAGCTCCGCGAGGTCTCGATGGCTGAAGAACGAGAGCGGCAGCTTGCGCAGCCTCTCGGCTAGGCTCGTGCGCACGTGACCCACCTCGTCGTACACCACGGAATAGGTGTAGTGGTACTGCTGGTAGTGCGTCAAGAACGAGAGGACCAGAAATGCGACGACCGCGAGCAGGTACAGCGGCACCTTTGGCAGCGGCGCTCCGTCAACGAGCGTTGCCATGTAGCCCTGCATAAGCATATAGAGTATGCCGATTCCTGCCATGACCAGCAGGTTTGTGATGACGGTCCAAAGCACGCCCCTCTTTACGTTGGCCTCACCGGCTTCTGAGAGCGCGTACTTCTTGCGGAACTTCTCGCCAAAGATCATGGCTACGCCACCTCCTTCTGAATCTTCCACTGAGCAGCCGTCTGATAGTCGGCCCACATGCGTGCGTAGAGGTCGCCGGCCGCCACAAGCTCGGCGTGTGTTCCCTGCTCCACCACGCGACCTTGGTCGAGGGCCACGATCCTGTCGGCACCAACCACGGTCGAGAGACGATGCGCAATCATGATGACGGTGCGCCCTTGCATCAGGTGGACGAACGCCTTTTGGATGAGCGCCTCGTTTTCGGGATCCGCAAAAGCCGTCGCCTCGTCAAGAACCACGATGGGCGCGTCCTTGAGGATGGCACGCGCCAAGGCCACGCGCTGCTGCTCGCCCCCGGAGAGGTAGGTGCCGTCGCTGCCGATGCGGGTGTCCACGCCCTCGGGAAGCTTCGCCAGGATGTCGTCGCATTGTGCGGCATGGAGCGCTTCGAGCACCTGCTCGCGCGTGGCATCGGGACGAGCAGCCCGCACGTTCTCCAGAACGGTGGTTGAGAACAGGTGGGTATTCTGGAATACGAAAGCGACGCGGTCCATCAGTCCATGCGGGTCAATGTTGCGCACGTCCACACCACCGACGCGCACGGCACCTCCGTCAACGTCCCAGAAGCGCGGCACCAAGCTCGCGACCGTGGTCTTGCCCCCGCCAGATGGCCCGACGAGCGCAACGGTCTGGCCTGGTTCCACGGCGAAGCTCACGCCATCGAGCGCAGGCTGCTCGGCTCCCTCGTAGGTGAAGGTCACGCCATCAAAGACGATGGTGTTGTCGGTGGGAGTCTCCGGACTGTCGCAGATTGGCAGTGTGGGAGCAGAGAGCACCTCGTTGATGCGCTTGAGCGCATCGCCTGCCTGTGTGAGGCCACCCGCGGCAAACATGATCTTGGCGAGTGCCGTAGAGATCACCGCAGAGAATACCGCGTAGAAAGCAAAGTTGGTCACGAAGAGCGCGAAACTCCCATCTGCCAGGGCACCCGGCGCGATGAGAAGCGCCGCAGGCACCAAGAAGACGAAGGCTCCTTCGGTGGCCGTAAGGTTTACCGTCTGCGGCCCCTTGCACACCGTGCCTTGATAGTACGATGCCTTCTCGGAATAGGCGTCGATCGCCTCCTTGAACGCCCTAAACGAGTAGACCGTCTGCTGAAAGACCTTGACCACGGGAATGCCGCGCACGTACTCGGTGCCGGCCTTGCTCGCGCGGTCCAACGCGTCATAGTACTCTGCCATGAGGTTGGCGTTCTTACCGCCCATCATGGCAAAGGGCGCTCCGATGGAGATAACCGCAGCCAACATGCAGGCCGCTCCCATTCGCCAGTCAAAGACGAACAGCAAGACAAGCAGCGTCACGAACATTGCCGCGGTCCCGGTGATGTCCGCCAAGTTGTGCGCAAGCAGCGTCTCGGTCTGCGCTGCGGCACCGTCGATGCGACGGCGCAGAAGGCCCGAGGCATGCGTGTCGAAGTAGCCGAGCGGCGTCTTTGTTAGGTGTTCCATGCAGCGTTTGCGAATGTTCGTTGCCGTGCGGAACGCGGCAAGATGCGTGCACATGAGCGCGGCAAAGTAGACGACGATGCCAGCGACGGCAAAGCCGAACGCCGCCCAGCCGTAATTCGCTATGCCCGTTGCCTCGGTCCAGTCAGGCGCCGCAGCCACAAGGTCGCGGATCACCAGCCAGATGCATACGTAGGGCGCCATATTCACGGCCATGGCCACCGCCGAGAGCGCGCAGCCAATGTAGGTGAGAATGCGCCGCTCTCCCGCAAAGTCAAGCAAGGTGGCAATGGTGCCCTTGCCTTTTCCCTTCTCCATCTATCCTCCTCGACGAATCGTAAGTTAAATATCTCTAACTTTCGATGCCCATCATAGGAGGGCAGAAGGAGGCAACCATAATTGTTAACAATAGTTAACTTAATGGACAAGGGGACGGAGGAGTTTGTCCGCAGGACTATTCCAACGTGCGTCCGCCCCGCAAGGCTTCCCGGCGCCTATCGCCCTGCGACTTCTCCCACTCCTCCTGCGTGGCTGCCGACTTGCGCACGTAGTGGCAGTCGCAGACAACGCCTCCCGTCGCCAGCGTGTGGTCGCGCAGGAACAGATGATTGCTGATCTCGCCCATGTCGTAGTCAATCGCGCACATCGCCGGCACGATGTGCGCCATGCCACGACTCTTGAGGTAGTCGTAGATGCCACAGCGGGTGAACGTCGCCGTAAAGCGATTCTCGTCCTCAACGTCAACAGTAAACTGCCAGGTAAAGGGATGGGTCGCGCCCTGGCTCCTCTCGCCAATGTCCACCTGACGCTTAACCTCACGCGGCGCCAGCATGTCACGCTTGGCCATCGCCCGACGCAGGGCACGCGAGTGCGTAAGAAACTCGTGATAAAAGCGCGTGAGCGTGTCGATATTGGGCTTGGGATCGCATGTCTCGTAGATAGCCCCGAGCATGACAGCCTGCGCGAGGTTCAGCTTGAGCACATCCCCCTCGCCGTATTCTGGCAGCCTCGCCATCTCGCGGCGATAGATAGCACGCGCCTTCTTGTAAAACGCGCGCGGGTCCTCGACGCCGAGGATAGGCAGCGTTGCGTACATCGACCCCTTAAGGAGTTTCCACGAGGCAGCGATGACAAAACCTTCCTTCATGTGTCCCGCCCATCTCGCCATACCTGTTAAGAGTTAGACAATGATAACTCTATTTACTAGAACTGTCTAACTGGCATGTTCGATACCGCGATGCACGAGGAAGGACCATGGACAAACGGGGCGCACGGTACACGAAAGTGTACGGGAAGGCCACCGCAC
>CACXDP010000414.1 GCA_902766445.1 uncultured Coriobacteriaceae bacterium | reverse complement strand
TCTGACTTGGCCGACCTCAAGGCGCGCCTCGCCCGCATGGTCGTGGCCTACACCTATGACCGAAAGCCCGTGACGGTAGGCGACCTCAAGGCCGAGGGCGCCTGTGCGGCCTTGCTCAAGGATGCCATCAAGCCCAACCTCGTGCAGACGCTCGAGGGCAATCCCGCGTTCGTGCACGGTGGCCCCTTCGCAAACATCGCGCATGGCTGCAACTCGGTGATGGCGACCACCACAGCCATGAAGATGGCAGACTACGTGGTCACCGAAGCGGGCTTCGGCGCCGATCTCGGAGCCGAGAAGTTCCTGGACATCAAATGCCGGGCCACGGGTCTGGTGCCTTCCGCCGTTGTGATCGTTGCGACCGTGCGGGCGCTCAAGTACAACGGAGGTATGCCGCGAGCCGAGTTGACGAACGAGAACCTCGAGGCGCTGGAGGCGGGTCTTCCGAACCTCTTGCAGCACGTATCGAACCTGCGGGATGTCTGGGGTCTGCCCTGCGTCGTGGCCATCAACGCGTTCCCCACCGACACGGCAGCAGAGCTTGCCTTGGTGGAGGCAAAGTGCCGCGAGCTCGGTGTCAACGTCGCGCTCTCCGAGGTGTGGGCCAAGGGAGGCGAGGGCGGGCGCGCGCTCGCCGACGAGGTTGTCCGACTTTGCGAGGAGCCGAACGAGTTCCACTTCGCCTACGAGCTCGACGCGACCATCGAGGAGAAGCTAGAGGCAATCGCCACACGGGTCTACCATGCTGACGGCGTCGACCTCGTGGGCTCGGCTCGCACGCAACTCAAGCAGCTCGAGGAGCTTGGCTTCGGTGGGCTCCCCATCTGCATGGCAAAGACGCAGTACTCATTCACCGATGACCAGGCCGTGCTCGGTGCCCCACGTGGGTGGCGGCTTACCGTACGCAACCTCAAGGTGAGCGCCGGGGCGGGTTTCATCGTGGCACTGACGGGCGACATCATGACGATGCCGGGATTGCCGCGCGTCCCTGCCGCCGAAAGAATCGACGTGACGGATGACGGTCGCATCGTCGGCCTGTTCTGACGCTCGGAGTCTGACGGCGCCTTCGTGCTGTCCGCCGGTATAATGTGCAGCTGTGGGAATACGACAAGTGAGGACAAGATGGCATCAAGACTGACCGAGCGGACCTTCGAGGAGTTAGCCGCTGTGCTTGCGGCAAAGGAGCCCGTGCCAGGTGGGGGAGGTGCGGCTGCGCTTGTTGGCGCACTTGGAGCGGCTCTATGCTCGATGGTTGGCAACTACACCCTGGGCAAGAAGACCTATGCCGAGGTGCAGGATGACGTCACGCGCATGCTCGCCGAGGCAGAGGAGGTTCGTCTGCGACTCATCGAGCTCGTGCAAGAGGACGCGAATGCCTTCGTGCCGCTGAGCCGTGCCTACGCCATTCCACGTGATGACCCCAAGCGCGCTGACATACTTGAGGAATGCACCAAGCAGGCAATCACCGCGCCGCTCGAGATGATGCGACAGTGCTGTCGTGCCATCGACCTCTTGGAAGAGATGGCCCAGAAAGGAAGCCGCATGCTGCTCTCTGATGTGGCATGCGGCGCATACTTCGCGCGGGCAGCGCTCGAGGCGGCAAGCGTCAACGTGTTTGTGAACACCCGCTCGCTCCAGGACCGGGCGTTTGCCCGCACCGTCGAAGACGAGTGCGACGCGATGCTCGCAACATATGCACCGCGCGCGGAGACGTGCGCGAACGACGTGGTAGCCAAGCTCAGAGGATGATGAGGCGCGGCCAGCTGGACGCAAGGAAGGGAAGAAATGGCAAGGATTCTCAAAGGGTTGCCCGTGGCTCAGGCGCTGACGAAGGAGCTGGCCGCACGTGCGGGAGCGCTGACGCAAAGCGACGTCGTGCCCACGCTTGCAATCGTGCGCGTCGGCGGGCGCGAAGACGACCTGTCCTACGAGCGCGGTGCTGTGAAGCGCTGCGAGGCCGTGGGCATCGCCACAAAGAAGTTCGTCTTGGCGAGCGATTGTGCGCAGCGGGATCTGATTGACGTGATCGGGCAGGTCAACGCTGACGAGGGCATCCATGGTTGCCTGATGTTTCGCCCGCTGCCCGCGCACCTGGACGAGCCCGCGGCATGTGCGGCAATCTCTGCCGACAAGGACGTGGACTGCCTTACGCAGGGGTCACTCTATGGGGTGTTTGCCCAGCGTGAGATGGGTTTTCCGCCCTGCACGGCCGAAGCCTGCATCGAGCTTCTGGACCACTATGGATACGAGCTCGAGGGAGCTGACGTCTGCGTGGTTGGCAGGTCGCTCGTCATCGGCAAACCGGTCTCGATGATGCTTCAGGCGCGCAACGCCACGGTCACGATGTGTCACACGCGCACGCGTGACCTTGCCGCGAAGTGCCGTGCGGCGGACATCCTCGTCGTCGCAGCGGGTCATGCGGGCACCATCGGCGCTGATGCCGTGCGCGAAGGCCAGGTGGTCGTCGACGTGGGCATCAACTGGGATGCCGCGGCGGGAAGGCTCGTAGGTGACGTGGCGTTCGATGAGGTGGAGCCGTTGGTCGCCGCCATTACTCCCGTGCCAGGCGGGGTGGGCAGCGTGACTACCGCCGTGCTTGCGAAGCACGTGGTGCAGGCTGCTGAGCGCAAAGCCCTGCATTGTGGCAAATGCTGACCGTGTGAGGTACGTGAGAACTAAGGAGGGCTCGTGGACAGCGATCTGACCTACAAGGCCATAGACAAGCCTCGCGTGGAGGCGGCGGTGCGGGAGTTCTTGGCGGCGATAGGGGAGGACCCAGACCGCGAGGGACTTCTTGGCACTCCCGACCGAATTGCCCGTGCTTGTGAGGAGATCTTTGGCGGCATGCAGGAGGACCCGAGCGAGCACCTTCTCAAGCAATTCCATGAGCCTGGCAACGAGGACATGGTCATCGTGCGTGACATCCCATTTTCCTCGATGTGCGAACACCACCTGCTTCCCTTCACGGGACGTGCGCATATCTGCTATCTACCACGAGACGGCCGAATCACGGGTCTCTCGAAGCTTGCACGTTGCGTAAGTGGTTATGCGCGTCGACCTCAGCTGCAAGAGCGCCTTACCAGACAGATTGCGGATGCCCTGATGCTGCGGCTCGATCCCCTGGGTGCGCTTGTGGTTCTCGAGGCACAGCATACATGCATGACGATGCGGGGCATCCGAGCGGCAGGATCTCTTACCGTGACGAGCGCGGTCCGCGGGTGGTTCGAGAGGGATCTCAAGGCGCGCGAAGAGGCCTTGAGGCTCATCGGCATGGGAACGTCATCCGTTGGATAGCGCGAAAGTGGTACAAGCCAAACGGGAGTTGAGGCGACGCCTGCGGGCGGCACGGGCGGCGCTTGACGTTGGCGAGCGCTTGCGGGCGGATGGTGGCATTTCCGACGCGGTGGCAAAGCTCGCCGTGTGGTCGGAGTGCCGCACGGTCTATGCGTACCTCTCGTTCGGCAGCGAGGTGGACACACGCTCGCTCATATTTCGCGCTTGGCAAGAGGGCAAGCTGGTGGCGCTGCCCTGGTGCGTTCCCGGTACGCGTCAGATGCGCTGGTTTCGGGTGAATACCTTGGACGGCCTCGTAAAGAGTAGCCTCGGAGTCGAGGAGCCAGTCCCCGATCCGGTGCTCGAGCTCGATGGCAGGGGAGATGCGCAAGCACTCGCCCTCGTCCCGGGTCTGGCCTTCGACAAGAGGGGATTTCGCCTCGGATATGGCGCCGGATTCTATGACGGATTCCTCGCAGCTTTCCGCGGGTACTCGGTCGGCTTGTGTCGGCACGCGACTCTCGTGGATGACCTTGCGGAGCTGGGCGTCTTGGAGCCGCATGACCGTGCCGTGGACCTCGTTGTCACCGAGTGAGGTGCGGAGGGGTGTATCCCCCATGCCTTATGCGCGATACGTAGCGCAGTTACTTGGCGTCTCGTAAATGTCTACTTGGTATACGGGGAGGTCGCGCGCGGTCAGGCGCTCGCAGACGTAGCGCGCAAGGTTCTCGGCCGTGGTGCGGAACGGCAGGATTGTGAGCGAGAAACCCTCGGACTTGAGTGCGGTGACCGTTACTGGCGAGAGCGAGTCCTTCTCTACGAGGAAGGTGTGGTCGAGTTCATCGGCGATTGCGCGTACCTCTTGCTTGAACACGCCAAAGTCGAGCACCATGTCGCGCATCGTGCCTTCCTTTTGCAACGTGGCCTGTTGCAAATAGACCACCATGCGCCACCGATGTCCATGTAGGTTCTCGCACTTGCCGTAATAGTCCGTGAGGAAATGAGCGCTATCGAAACATGCCTCGGTCTTCAGCTCATACATGTTGTTCTCCTATCCGCGTAGTTGTCCCATCACCGCGCCAGCCGTCGTAATCGATCCGCAGGCGACAAGTGCTTCATCTTTGAGTCCCGCGAGTGCCTCCGACACGCTTCCATATGTCGTGATTGGTTCCACCCCGTGGGCTTGGAACTTTTGCGCGAGATCCTGCGCGGAAAGCGCACGAGGAGAGTCCGTCTGCGTACAGACAACACGTGGAAACTCCGCTCCCAGCAGGCCCACTATACCGTCAACGTCCTTGTCGGCCAAGACCGCGCAGAGGAGCGTGGGCCTCTTTTCCACCTCAGGCGATACCGTGCGCAGGGCTGCGATAAATGCTTCCACCGACTGAGGGTTGTGGCAGGCGTCTACGAGGCGAACCGGCTGATCAGTCACAAGGTCGAAGCGCCCCGGTGTCGGACATGTCGCCACGGACGCAAGAAGCGCCGTCATATCGAGCGGGCGTCCCAGATACTCCTCGGCGAGGGTAATGGCGCAGGCGATGTTTGCCGCCTGGTAGTGCGGTTTCGGCGCGCCGACGTCTTCATAGGTAGCCCGTGGCGTTCGGACCGTGAGGCGCAGCTTGTCGCCGATGCTGGTCGGTAACCCCGTGATGGCAAAGCTTGTACGGGGGAGTTCTGCATGCTCGCGGGGTATGCCCGGATGCACGAGGCCGCGGACATCCTCGAGGTTGTTGGCGCGTACCAAGACGGGCGCAACAGCTTGTTCCTCGCACCGGGACAAAAAGACGTCCTCCAGTGAGTCTGGGGTTGCCGTGCCCACCCCGAGCACGCAGCTGCGACCAGCTTTGATGACGGCGGCCTTCTCGGACGCAATCGCTTCCAGAGTGTCGCCCAAGATGCGCATGTGATCGAGCCCTATGCCCGTGACAGCTACGGCGCGGATGGACTTTGCGGCGCTCGTCGCATCCCAGCGACCGCCCATGCCCACCTCGAGCACGGCCACGTCCACATCGGCTTCGGCAAAGACTACCATCGCCGCAACGGTGAGCAAGTCGAATTCCGTGATGTCGTAGGGTCGCTCTCCCAAGGAGACACGGCGTCCGTTCACCCGTCTGCCAGCCTCGACCGCAGCGGCAATGCCTCGGGCAAAGGCCGCCTCGCTGACAGGCGCGCCACCCACCTCCATACGCTCGGTGTAACTCACCAGTTCGGGACTCGTGTATAGTGCGACGTGCAAGCCCTCTCCCGCAAGAATTGCCGCCGTATAGCGTGCCGTCGACGTTTTGCCGTTCGTGCCCGCTATCTGCACGCACGAGAAGCACAGGTCCGGGTCACCGAGTTCAGCGAGCATGTCCTCCACCGTCTCGAGCAGAGGACAGATGCCAAACTTCAGGGTGGCATGCAGCGCGTCAAGTGCGTCCGCATACGTAATCGCGTCTACCTCGAAAGGCAGCGAATATGCTCCCATCTGACCCGCCTTTCGCTCGTCTACCCCGCTTGAGGGGACGGAGTGACAAGGGGGACAGTCCCCTGGGTACCAAGGGGACTGTCCCCTCCGTCCCCTGTCCCCTCCGTCCCCTAGGGAACAAGGGGACTGTCCCCTCGTCACTCCGTGACTATTTCCTAGAACTCTACAGTACGTGGCGCGTCGGTGAAGCTGCAGAAGGTCGCCGTGCCGTTCTCGATGCCGTAGACGATGGTGTTGCCGTCGCCGACGGCGTACATCTTCTTGAGGGCGGGGTAGGCATCGAGCATCGAAGCCGCCGCCTCGTCGGACTCGTTGGCCACGAGCTTGCCCGAGACTCGAATCCACTGGCCCTTCTTGAATCCGGAAATCTCGAACTTCGGGTTGGCCTCGAGCTGCTTCGCGACATCCTTGCTCTTGCCGGTCTGGATGTAGAGCTTGCCCTCAAAGATGTGAGCCGTGCCGAACGGCCTCACGCGCGGCTGGTCGCCGTCAGTCGTGGCCAAGTAATACGTGCCGCAGTCCTTCAGGAACTCGCAAACCTCATCAATCGCTGCCATAATGCTTCCTTCCTCGCTAACTATGGGCCGTCTGCCCATCCGTCATGATAGCACTGTCTCTCCCCATGGAGCGATGCTAGAGCACGAGGATGCCGAGGTGCTCGAGCAGAACTTTGAGACCGATGAGTATGAGTATCACGCCGCCGACGAACTGCGACGGCCTGCGGTAGCGCATGCCGAACTGGTTGCCCACGAGTACGCCCACGATGCTCAGAACAAAGGTGGTCACGCCAATGAGCGAGACGCTCAGCCAAATGTTGACCGACAGGGAAGCGAACGCGATGCCGACGGTGAGCGCGTCGATCGAGGTCGCGATGGCGAGCATCAGAACCTCGCGTGCGTCGATGGTTGAAGAGGCGCCTACCTCTTCGTCATCCTCTGAAATCGCCTCGCGAATCATCCCGCCGCCGATAAAGGCCAAAAGACCGAACGCAATCCAATGATCGATGGGCTCGATGAGCCATAGGAGCTGGCTTCCGAGCGCCCATCCGATGACGGGCATGCCGGCCTGGAAAGCTCCGAACGCAAGAGCGAGAATCAGCGTGGTCTTCCAGTCAACGCGTCGCATTCCCAACCCTTTGCATACGGACACCGAGAAGGCGTCCATGCTCAAACCCACTGCTAGCAAGAAGAGCTCTGCCAAGCCCATGATTCCTCCTGTTTTCGTTTTCCCGAATCACTATAGCGCAGTTTCGCGGTGTCCTACCACGCATTGATGCATTTGACGGAAGCTAAAGCCCAATGAGCGCAAATAGCGTGTAAACTTTGGTCATGTGTTTAACAATCGATAAAGGAGGAGTCATGGAAATCTCGACAACCCAGCATGACGGCACGGCCACCATCAGCATTTCCGGCTGGCTCGATACGAGCACGTCGCCTCAGCTCCAAACGGCTGTGTCGGAGCTTGATCCCAGCTGCAAGAAGCTCGTCATCGACCTCGCGGAACTTGAGTATATCTCTTCGGCAGGGCTACGACAGCTTGTTGCTGCGCATAAGAAGATGGCAGGCGCGCTCACGATCGAGCATGTCAATTCTGATGTTCTTGACATACTGCGTATGGCAGGCTTCGATAAGCGGCTCAACATAGTTTAAGCCGATGACGACGCGAGCGAAGGACGCGAAAGGCGAACTGGCTCCGGGCGTTGCTCTTCATGGGTCGCTGCTCTATCGAATCGGTACGTATGCCGTGGTAGCACTGCTGTGGTCTACGGTGGTGTCGCTAATGCTCTGCCGTGGCTATACGATGAACGAGGCAATGCGCGAAAGCCAGGCGGCTACGAACGCTGCGGCCGTATCCATCACCAATTATCTAGAGGATGTTGACTTAGATACGGTTTTCCGCTCGGGTGAATCAGAGAAGTACAGGGACTTGGTTGGCGACGTGGATGAGCTTCGCAAGGGGCTCGGCCTTAAGTACCTATATTTATACGTCGTCAACGAAGCTCGCGACACGAGGACCTATCGCTTTGTCGTGGGGACCGAGGAAGAGAATAACGACGAGGATATCGACATCACAACATATATCCCCACCTTTGGCGATACCTCGGTCGCGCCGTTCAGTGAGCAAGAGTATGAAGCGCTCGATGGTCTTGCGCCCAAGACCTACGAAATAGTGCGAAACCAGTATGGATACCTGTTCTCGTGGTACTATCCGCTATTCCGAAGTGACGGCACGGTCTACGGTGTCATCGGAGCGGATTACGACGCTGGTCACATGATGCGAGGAGTGACCGACAATACCATAGCTTTCGCCGTACCTATGATTGGCATACTGTTTGCAAACATTCTGCTTGGTCTTTGGCTGCTCAAGCGGCGTGTCTTGGATCCGGTGAGGTTGGTGTCCAAACGCATGGTGCTCTTCACGGAGGTGGGTAGCGGCGAGCCTTTGAAGATGAAACGCGATGACGAGATTGGTGGCATCGCACTCGCCTATAACAAGATGAGTGATGACATAAGGCGCTATGTTCTGGAGCTCGAAAAAATGACTGCCGATCGTGTGGCAAGCGACACCGAGCTATCGGTGGCGCGCCGCATCCAAGATGGGTTAGTGCCCAGCAGCAAGGAGGTTTCGGGCAACGGGTTCGACGCATATGCCGTGGCTAACTCTGCGCGAATTGTTGGTGGCGACTTCTATGACCTCGTTGTGATACCTGATGGCGATCGTGTTTACGTCGTGATGGCAGATGTCTCGGGCAAAGGCGTGAGCTCAGCTTTGTTCATGGCTATGTGCAAGACGTTGCTTCGAGAAAAGATTGCCACCAGCGCAACGATGGCCGAGGCGCTCAACGAGGCGAACGATGCCATTGTGGCGGAGAACCCCGAGGGTCTGTTCGTTACGGTGTTTGCTGGCATTTATGACCCGCATACGCAGATCCTTTCGTATGCGAATGCTGGTCATACGCGACCACTTCTGGTGGGTTCGGGCTTCGAGCATCCGGACCCCGGCATCGCTCTGGGCGTGTTTGAGGATGCGGGCATCATAGATCAGACTCTGCATATACCTACGGGTTCCGGCGTGCTTCTCTACACCGATGGTGTGACGGAGGCGGTCGGAGAAGACGGCTCGTTCTATGGCGAGGAGCGTCTCGAGAAGGCGGTTCGCTCGGCAACGAATGCGCACGATACGATCGATCGGGTGCTCACGTCGCTGGAGGCATTCCGAGGGAGCCGAGAGCAGTTCGACGACATCACCATGCTTGCGCTGTTTGCGCTTGAAGATGACGCGACGCGTTGGCACGCCACGCTTCCCTCCGACCTTGCTTCTTTCGCGCAGGTGCGTGATGCCATTCTCAATCTATGCGGCGAAGGAAGCGACGTGAAGCGTGCCATTCTCGCGTGCGACGAGGCCTTCGCGAATGTCGTCATGTACTCTGGCGCCACTGAGGTGGAGGTGACGTGCGAACATGACGGAGAAGTGCTGTGGGTAACAATTGCCGATGATGGCGTGGCATTCGATCCGCTAGCGCAGGACTCACCAGACCTGGAGTTCGAAGAGCTTGACGAGGGCGGAATGGGTCTTTCCTTCATAGCTCAGATTGCCTCAAGCGCCAGTTACGAGCGTTCGGGTGATCGCAACGTGCTCAAGATGGGCTTCCACGTAGCGTAAGGCGACGTAAACCGCGCTAGGGTGGCAGGAGGATGGTTGCTCCTGCCACTTTTTATTTGATGACGTTGAGGCGAATCGGCGATGGCGCGATGGGAGCGACACGACGATCGCTAATTGAAACGTACTATTGGGTTCCGAAGCAGTAAGAGGAG
>CACXDP010000413.1 GCA_902766445.1 uncultured Coriobacteriaceae bacterium | reverse complement strand
TTTTTCAAAAAACAGGGCAAATCAGGCAATATGCTCGGCGAGTATGCGTGCGGCGCAGGCGCAAAGCTCCTGACAGGGACGCTTGCGATAATAGCCCTGCGTGCGCTGCTCCGGAGTTGCGTCGTCTGGGCCTTTGGGAAGCCCCAAGAGCTCCCGGCAGACGATTGAGCCGTTTTCCTCGCGGAATTTGCCTGCGAGCTCTTGGACGGTCGCGTAAAGCTCCTTCTTTGCCGCGAAGGCGCGTGGGTCATCGTAACCCTCCACAAGACCCAGTACCATGAGCATGCCGCTCACGGCACCGCATACCTCGCGCATCCGCCCCATACCGCCGCCGAAGGGGGAGGCGAGTCTCGTAAGGGCTTGAGCGTCGAGTCCCTGTGCCTCCAAGACGTCGTCAAAGGACAGGAGAACAGCTTGGGCGCAGTTGTAGCCCTGTAGGAAGTTAGCTTTCGCCTTCTCCGCGCGCTCCGATGTATCCATGACAAAACTCCCTTCTCTGAGGTACCATCTACACAGACGATTCTATACGTCTTTTTGGCGACGCGAGGTAAGGAGGTCCGCGATGGCGAAAAGAAAGCTGCGCGGCATACAGTTCGATAGCCCTGACGAGCACGAGGTGTTTCATGCGAAGGAGTCGTGGGTGCCTGTCGTGCTCGGCGGCATACCCTTCGTGCTGCTGGGTATCGTGGCCCTCGTATGTGCGTGGGTGGGTTTCAAGAACTCCACGGTGGGATTAATCCTGCTGGCGGTGTTTGTTGTGGTTGCTTTGGCGTCTCGCGTGCCACGCATCATCGCAAATCTTGACACGGATGTCATCGTCACAAACAAGCGCCTCTATGCGCGCAAGGGCATCGTAGACATCCGCGACCAAGTCTGCGACCTTTCCAACGTGGCGGACGTCATGGTAGACCCTTCGGTCCTAGGGAGGCTCTTTGACTATGCGGACGTGCGCATCCAGACGTATGCCGGTGAAAGTGATTTCGACCTCAAGGGCATTGCGCACCCCTACGATATGCGTAGCGCAATCAGTCAGGGATCCGATGCGAGCGGTAGGGGTCATCAGAGACCCATGGATGGGCGCACACCTCTCCCGCGCGACAGGTACGACGCATGAGCGCCGGGTTGCAGGAGGCTTCGGGCGCCGCGTCTGTGCGCCTGCGTGTCGAGCGTATGGCGTACGGAGCGGATGCCATTGCCCATGATGAGTCGGGAAAGGCTGTCTTTGTCTCTGGCGCCGTGGCGGGCGACGTTGTGGAAGCGCGTATAACGAACGAGACGGGTAGCTTTTTGCGAGCGGTCACGACGAAGGTCTTGGAACCCTCGTCCGATCGTGTAACGCCTATCTGTCCCTATGCTCAGGTGTGTGGCGGCTGTCCATGGGCTTCTTTGGCCAGGCCCGCTCAGCTTAGTGCGAAGCGGGCGCATGTGGTCGATGCCCTGCGTCGTGTGGGACACATGGACCCCGACATGGCGGAAGGGCTGGTGGACCCATGCGAGGATCTAGGGCGTTCCTGGGGATACCGCAACAAGGTAGAGCTTGCGTTCGAGCGCAGGGGCAGACAAGCCATTCTCGGGATGCATGCGGCCTCTCCTAGCGATAGCGTTCCGGCCGTCATGAAGGTCGATTCCTGCGCTTTGCTCGACAAGAAGCACGCCAAGCTTGTGAAATCGGTTGCCGGTGCGCTTGGCTATGCGCTTGGTTCACATGATATCGGTCTTGAGCGGGTGGGTATACGTGCGTCAAGCCGTACCAGAGACGTTGAAGTAGCCTTGTGGTCCAAGCCTGGCTCGTTTCCCCGTGCTCAGGTGGCGAAGGTCTTGGCGGATGCCACAAAGGCAAGCTCGGTCGTGCGCGTACTCGTGAAGGGTCCCTCCAAGGCGCGCAAGGTCTCGGGCGTTGAGGTGCTCTCCGGACGCGGTCACTGGCGCGAGCGGCTAGGGAGCGAGACAATGATGCTCTCGGCGCCGTCGTTCTTTCAGGTGAATACTCAGGGTGCCGAACGACTGGTGGAGCTGGTGCTGGAGGGCTTGGAACCGACGAACAGCGACGAGGTCATGGACCTCTACTGCGGAGCCGGCACGTTCACGTTGCCCATCGCCCGACGTGCGGTATGGGTGAGCGCTGTCGAGGCTGCAGGTCCTGCGGTGCGCGACTTGCGCCGCAACGTCGATGCGGCAGGTCTCGCGAACGTCGAGCCTATCGGTGGTGACGCCGGGCGTGAGTTTCCTGACGGAGAAGCTGATCTGATCGTGGTCGATCCGCCTCGCGCAGGTCTTGCGTCGGATGTCGTGGACAAGCTTTGTGCGCAACCTGCGCGTGCCATTGCATACGTGAGCTGCGATCCTGCCACACTTGCCCGTGACATCGCTCGCTTTGTGGCCAACGGCACATTCAAGCCCACGCGCATCACGCCGGTTGACCTCTTTCCTCAGACCTATCACGTGGAAAGCGTATGCCTGCTGACTCGCGCCTGATGGTGCTTTGGTATCGTCACCTTCACTACGGCGCCGCCTCCGTCTCGGGTCGTGACGGAGAGGGAGCCATTGCACATCATCTCCAGTCGCTGTCTGATGTTCGCTAGGGCGATGTGTGGGTCGCCGTCGTCGACGACCTCAAAGCCGGGGCCGTTGTCCTCTACGATAATCTGGCTTCCGCTGCTGGTCTCCCTTGTCTTTATGTAAATATGTAAAGGTTCACCGTCGGGGTCCAAGCCGTGCTTGACAGAGTTTTCCACGATTGGCTGCAAGGTGAGCGGCGGTACACGGAACTTGGTATGTGACGTGTCGTAGTCGACGAAGAGCAGGTCCTCGAACTGGGCCTGCTCTACAGCGAGGTATGCACGGGTGTGCTCGAGCTCCTCCGTAAAAGGTACGGTATTCTCACTGGCGATGGCAGTGAAGTTCTTGCGCAGATAGGTCGTGAAGTTGAGTGTGACCTCCTGAGCCTTCTTGGAGTCCTGGTCGCAAAGGTAGTAGATGCTCGTCATGGTGTTGTAGATGAAATGGGGTCGCATCTGCAGCACCATGATGCTCGCGTGTTGGTTGGCGATCTCTCGCTGCTGGCTCACGTACTGCTCGACTTGGTCCATCAAGACGATAGCGAACATCGAGACCACCGAGATTGCGAGACCGGTATAGAGGAGTAGGAAGTTATTGAAGAACGTATGAACTAGCATCGCGGCTGAGAGGGGGACCAAAAAAACGTGGAAAGCGTGATAGTACCGTGCGGGCAACTTGTTTCGTCGCTGCCTTACTCCCATCAGGTTAAGGGCTAGGATTATGAGCAGGGGAGCAATTAGCAGCGGGTAAAACGGTCCGAGCTCCAGCTGGTTCTTGTCAGACAAATAGTATATGGAGGGCATGAACGGAGAGGCCGCCAGTAGCACGAGAAACACGATCCACAAGACAAGTTCCACTCGAAAGAGCCTGCTCTGTCGCCAGCTCTCCCCACTGTAATGGAGCAAATATAACGTAAGCGAAATCATGGGAATTGATTCGAGAACCGATTCGATAACCCAGATTGCTTTCTGCGCCCATACAAAGTCCGGTTTTTGGAAAAAGAACAGCTCGGAAACGGTACAGACGATACCAAATGCAACGGAATAGAAGACGAGTTGAAAGAAACGTTTGCTCCAGCGGTCAATGCCAGGCATGATGGATGCGGCCACGATTCCCATCGTCGCTGATGTCAGCAGAATGCCGACCACGATAAGGGAAGACGTAGTCACCAAGTCAGTCATTCACGTGCACCTTCTGGCAAGAATGGATACCGAAGGTTTTTGAGCTGCTTCCTGACGCCTTCTGGTGTGATGGGCTTGAGCATAAAACCGCTAGCTCCGGTCCCCCATGCGTCGAAGGAATACTCAACGTAAGCGGTGAGATACACCACGTTGGTACGTGGGTTGATGTCGAGCAGCGTGTGGCACAGGTCAAATCCACTCACTTTGCCGAGCTCGATGTCCAAGAAGGCCAAGGCCACGCGATTGGCCCGCGCGTACTCAATGGCCTCGGACGGACGTGTGAATCCCACGACCGTGGCGTTCGGCATGACCTCCTCCAAGACGGGCAGGCCTCCGGTGAGAACAATCTTTCTGTCGTCAACCATGATGACGTTCGGCGACGTTTCGCTTGCCTCTATGACGCCCAAGAGCGTGTTGGCATCTACGCCGAGACACTGGGAGAGTCGAGAGACCATGGCAGCGTCCGGCAGACGACTACCGCCCTCCCATCTCGCAACCGTGGAACGGGTAACGTACAATCGCTCAGCCAGCTCCCGCTGAGAGAGTCCTCTCTCGGCCCTTAACTTCCGTAACGTATCTGCGAGAAGAGTGCTCATATTTTATACTCCAATCCGTGCATCTCATGGTATCGCGCTGCTGACGATTGAAGCAAGGGGCGTGACAGTCTGGAACGTCCCTTTTTGAAAACAATGATAGGATGATAGGATTATATAGCACCTGCCAAGCTTCGACGCATGGGAGATGATTTGTGATGGGCGTCCTAGACGAGCTTTACGAGGCGTTGGACGGGCTGGCTGTCGAACGGACTCGTGATGACAGCTCGAAGTCAAGCCAAGAGGTTTCTGTGTCATATGCCGAGCTCTTACTGGAAAACGCGCGGCTGCGGGATGCCTATTCCCATATCGCTCATGCTCTGGCCTGCGACTACGCCGACTTGT
>CACXDP010000412.1 GCA_902766445.1 uncultured Coriobacteriaceae bacterium | reverse complement strand
GTCGCAATACCGCTCCCGAGCCATGCCAATATCGTATGTATTCTTGATTTGGACTTCGACCATTCGCTACGGATTCCAGCAGCAGCTCGTTTTGCCGTACCGTCCAGTCGCCATAGAAGCTCGATCGCATGACTGATCCGAGCGGATCTTCCTCGTCCCAAAAGTAAACGATTGACATCAGGAGCGAATCGGCATAGCGGTCGACAGTACTCTCTTTCACGCCAGGCACCAGCTCAAAGACTGCGGGACGCTCGCATAGAAACTCCGCTGTCTCTAGCATGTGGCCTTGGATGGCACTTCTCGGCACGAGCGCCGCACAAACCAAGAGAAGAACAAACAGCGCAACGGTTCCCGCAAAGACCAACGTAAGCTTTGCGGCTGTTTTGAGAGCTGCTTGTGCCACGCGACTCACCTCCAACGTATAAGAAGAGCATAATGGTACACGAAAGGACAGCGGCTTTCGCGTGCTAAGGCGCAAGGGAGAGAAGTATGGCCGACAATCGCCCAAGCATCAGCATTGTGATGCCCTGCCTCAACGAAGAGGCAACGGTAGGAGCATGCGTGGACGATGCGCGCGCGTTTCTCGACCGGCGCTGCTTTACGGGCGAGGTGATTGTCGTAGACAATGACAGCACTGACGATTCGGCCGTAATTGCCGCCAACCATGGTGCCATCGTCGTGAGCGAGCCGCGTCGTGGCTACGGTCGTGCAGTACGGACAGGCTTTGATCATGCCAAAGGTCACGTCATCGTGATGGGCGACTGCGACACCACCTATGACTTTGCACACATGGACAACCTCATCAATCCCCTTCTGGCGGGAGAGGCAGACGTAATGGTCGGCAACCGCTTCGCAGGCCAGATGGAACCCGGCGCCATGCCCCTACTTCACCGGTTTGGCGTACCATTCCTCTCGTGGTGTGGCAGGACAAGGTGTCGAGTGGAGTCACGGCACAATGGGAAAGTCAGTGCAGATGTACGAGATTTCCACTGTGGCCTGCGCGGCATGACAAGCGATGCATACTGGAGATGCACATTTCGCACCGAAGGAATGGAATTCGCGAGCGAGATGATAGTTGAGGCAACGCGGAAGGGGTTGCGAATCGGACAGACGAGCATCCCCCTCCGATGTGGTCCGCGTGGCCGCAAGCCGAAGTTGCGTACGTTCTCTGACGGATGGCGTCACCTTCGCTATCTGCTCACGTGTTAGGCCGTCAGTATCCCTTGTCCTCCAGAAGCTCGCCGGTCTTGCCATCTGCTGCAAGCGTCGCCAGCTCGTCAGCTCGCTCGTTGAGCTCATGACACGCATGCCCCTTTACCCAGAGCCACGTGACCTCGTGCGGCTCCATTGCCGCAATGAGGCGTTTCCAGAGCTCGGGGTTCTTTACGGGCTGCTTGTTTGCCGTCTTCCAACCGTTACGCTGCCACCCGCGCACCCAGCCTTTGTTGAACGCGTTGACCACGTATTGTGAGTCTGAGTGTAGCTCTACCGCACAAGGCCACTTGAGCGCCTCGAGAGCCACGATGGCCCCAAGAAGTTCCATGCGATTGTTCGTCGTCCGTCGATAGCCTGCGCTGAGTTCGCGCCGATGCTCGCGCCCGTCCGGCCCCACATACACGAGCACTGCACCGTAGCCGCCAGGGCCGGGGTTGCCGCGCGATGAGCCGTCTGTGTATGCCACCACACGCATCAACTCCGCCGCCACCCTACTTCGCCTCCGCCCAGTTCGCGCCTACGCTCACATCGGCCACAAGCGGCACGCGCAGCTCACATACCCCTTCCATGGTTTCTCGAACAAGCGCGCTCAGAGCCTCGACCTCAACCTCGGGCACCTCGAAGTCCAACTCGTCGTGAATCTGCAGTACAAGCTTGGATTTCAGCCCCTCCTCGCGCAGACGCTCAGCCACACGAATCATGGCGATCTTGATGATGTCGGCTGCGGTACCCTGCATGGGATGGTTCATGGCCGTGCGCTCGCCGAAAGCGCGACTATTGAAGTTGCGTGAGTTGATGTCCTTGATATGACGCTTGCGTCCGTACATCGTAGTCACATAGCCATTCTTTCTTGCAAATGCAATCTGCTCGTCGAGGAAGGCACGCACGCGAGGATAGACTTCAAAGTAGCGATCTATCATCTCCTGCGCCTCTTTTCGTGGAATCTTGAGCGAGGTGGAGAGACCATAAGCCTGCTGACCATATACGATGCCGAAGTTCACAGCCTTAGCGCGGCTACGCAGCGCAGGCGTCACCTCCGTTACCGGCACGTCAAAGGCACGCGCGGCCGTGGCAGCGTGGAAGTCTTCGCCTTCGTTGAATGCACGCACCAGATGCTCATCAGCAGAGAGGTGCGCAAGCAGACGGAGCTCAATCTGTGAGTAGTCACAGGCGAGGAACACGCTTCCCTCGGGTACGGTGAACGCGGTGCGAACGCGATGCCCCAGCTCTGAGCGTGTGGGGATGTTTTGCAGGTTCGGATCAGAACTCGAGAGCCGTCCCGTGGCAGCCACCGTCTGGTTAAATGTCGTATGTATACGCCCGTCACCTCGGATGTCGTTGGGCAGGGCATCGAGGTAGGTGGACTTGATCTTTGCCCTTTCACGATAGTCCAGCACGTTCGCGACCAACTCGTAATCACGCGCCAAGTCCTCCAAGATCTTTGCATTGGTGGAATAGTAACCGCGCCGAGTCTTCTTGAGCCCTGCCGTGGGAAGCTTGAGCACATCAAAGAGCACGTGAGAGAGCTGCATCGGCGAGTCGACGTTAAACTCTTCCCCTGCCGCGTCGTGAATCTTTGCCACCATATCGACAATCTCAGCCCCAAGCTCCACGGATTGCTCGTGAAGGATAGCTGCATCGGCAGCTAAGCCCGTGCGCTCCATCTGTGCCAAGACAGCAACGAGCGGCATCTCGATATCATGGAAGAGTTCAAGCGAGCCATCCTCCTCGAGCCTATGCTCGAGCTCCGACACCAAGAGTCGCGAGCACGCGGCTTCGAGAGCCGGACGCGGCACTTCGTCCGTTGGCTCAGGCAGAGTCACGCCTAGCAACTCCTTCGCCAGATCAAACACGTCGTAGGAAGACCGGTCAGAATCGAGCAGATAGTCGGCCACGCCGACGTCAAAGACACGCGCAGGGTCGAGTTCGCCAGCCTCGACAAGAGCCTCCTCGGCCGAATCCAACGGACACACTTCATGAAGGACAACCTTAATGTCGCCAGACGCCATGCGCCCTTCGCGAACGAGCATCGCTATCGCCTGACGCGCGGCACCACCCTCGACACGCAGCAAGCCCTCGTTCGTGGCAACCCACAGGACGAGCGATTCCTGAGACTCGGCACTGAGGTCCAAGGCAAGCTGGGCCAATCCCACATCACCCGAATCGCTTGCCGTGGCAACGCCCACCCATGCTTCCGCCCCAAGCGCACCAGCGAGCGCTGCCAAGGCCGCGTCCCCCACAATAGGAGCACCAAGCTCAAGCGAAGGAGAAGCGGACTTCTCCGCCGCCGGGGCAACGAATCCACTTGCACCGCCTAGGCGAGCTATCCTCTGCGTCATACCCGTAAAGCCGAGGGAGGAGAAGGCAAGTCCTGCTTCCTGTGGATCGAAGGTCGGAAAGCGTGCGTCGTCGAAGTCGAAGTCGATGGGCGCATCGGTGCGAATGATGGCAACCTTGCGGCTGAGCAGGGCGTCCTCCGCATGGGCGCGAAGGTTCTCGCCCATCTTGCCCTTGACCTCATCGGCATGAGCGAGCACCTCGTCGAGTGAACCGTACTTGCAGATGAGATCGGAAGCACGTTTGGGGCCGATGCCCGGAACACCAGGTATGTTGTCGGAACTGTCACCTTTGAGGCCATAGAAGTCGGGAACAAGCTCGGGCGTGATGCCGTGATAGAGATCAGCTACCGTCTCGGGTGTCATAATCTGCACATCAGAAACGCCTTTCTTTGTACTGACAATACGCACGTGCTCCGTGGAGAGCTGGTACATGTCACGATCACCCGTAAAGAGGTACATGTCATACCCCTCTTCCTCGCCGCGCCGAGCGAGGGTGCCCAAGATATCGTCACCCTCCCAGCCCTCGAGCTCGATCACGGGCACGTCGAGCGAGCGTAACAGATCCTTGACCATGGGGAACTGCTCGTGCAAGTCGGGATCCATGGGCGGCCGCTGTGCCTTATACTGTGGGAGCATTTCCATGCGCACAGCAGGCTTGCCTTTGTCGAACGCACAGATTACGCCATCAGGAGAAAATGACTCCACGAGCTTGATGAACATGTTGAAGAAGCCAAAGAGCGCATTGGTAGGGCGTCCGTCTGGCGCGCTCATAGGCTGGCGAATGGCGTGGAACGCGCGATGCATGAGCGAGTTGCCGTCAATCACCGCGATAGTGCGTCTCTCGTCTGCCATGGAAACCTCCTCGGTCGGGTTGCGCATCCCATTGTAGCGGGTTGGTGGGACGGAATGCACGAAAGGCCCTAGCTTGCGCTATGATGGAGGCGACACAAAGGAGAAGCACATGTCCATACGCTTTGATACGGCCCGCTTCGAGGCGGCCTATGGCACGGCAGAGCAGCTGCCTGAGTCAACTACTCCCGAAGTAGCCTTCGCCGGACGCTCGAATGTCGGCAAATCTTCGCTCATTAACCGGCTCTGCAGTCGCAAGGCACTCGCCCGTACCTCAAGCCAGCCCGGCAAGACGGCAAATATCAACTTCTACGAGGCAGACGGCATTCGTCTCGTAGACCTTCCCGGCTACGGTTTCGCAAAGGTCTCCCAAAAGGAGCGTCAACGCTGGGCGGACCCCATTGCCGGGTACTTTGACCAAGACCGTAGCTTCAATCTCGTCGTTGCACTCGTGGACATCCGACACGATGCGCAGAAGCTCGACGTGCAAATGCTCGACTTTTTGCGGGAGACCGAACTGCCCTTTGTTGTCGTCCTCACGAAGGCAGATAAGCTCAGCCGTCCTAAACAGGACCAGCAAGCGTCGCGGCTTGCCAAGCAATTCGACATCCCACGCACTCAGATGATTATCACATCCGCGGAAAAGAACCTCGGCATCGACAGTCTTCGACGCCGTATCGAGGAGGCGTGCCTATGAGCGTTACCTACGACTTGGCAAGCATGGACGACGTTGACGAGCTCGTCAAACTGCGGCTCGCGTATCTGGCTGATGACTTTGGAGAGCTATCTGAGGAGGATTGCGCTTCTGTCACATATGAACTACCCCCCTACCTCAAGCGACATCTCGGAGTTGACCTTAGCATCCACGTCGCACGCGAAGGACGCATCGTGTCATGCGCCTGGCTCCTACTAGTAGAAAAGCCGCCCAGTCCGCGCTTTCCACACGGACGTACAGGAGTGCTCTTTAACGTCTACACCGCCGCCGACAAGCGCCACCAAGGCCTTGCAAGCGCCGTCATGCGTCGCCTGATCGAAGAGGCGCGAAACATCGAGCTCGACGTGCTTGAGCTGCATGCCACTGACGACGGTTATCCGCTCTACTGCAAGCTGGGCTTCGCCGATGACAGTTCGACACACAAGCCCATGCGCCTGGTACTCTAATGGGCAGTCGAAAGCGTGCAGCCCTCTCACGCGAGCGTGAGGCTTTCCTTGCGGAACTCGGCGACATGAGCAGTGCGTTCGAGCGAGAGAGTCGTAGACAGGATCACACTGAGAAGCACCGCGAAACAGCTCTTCGACACAAGGCATGCGCATCTAAGCAAAGGTATGCGACCCGCACGCTCGCCCAAGGTGCCATCAACGCATGCGAGGAGCGCGGTGTATATGGCCTGCGCTGCTACCGTTGCTCGTACTGCAACGGATGGCATCTCACCTCACACGGGCAAGCCATCTAATCCCACCTAATCCAGAGCCTCACTCGGAAGCTCAATCTGCCGATAGCTCACACCGCAACGGTCGAGCACTGCTCTACTGATGGCATTTCCCACCGTATCGTGATACTTGTCGTCAAGGTACACGACCTCGCCGATGCCGGCCTGCACAAGTGTCTTGGCGCATTCTTGGCACGGGAACAAAGTCACGTAAACCGTAGCGCCCGTCAATTCCTTCAACGAACCTCGATAGTTGAGAATCGCATTTGCCTCCGCGTGAATCACGTAGTTATGTTTGTCGTTGAGCGGATCGTCCGAAGCTCCCCACGGAAACTCGTCATCGGAAAGTCCATGCGGCGTCCCATTGTATCCCACCGATAGAATCCTATGGTCGGTGCCAGCAATGCATGCACCCACCTGCGTATTGGGATCTTTGCTCCTCAAGCTTGCTGCGATGGCGACACGCATAAAGAACTCGTCCCACGAGATAACCTGCGACCTTTTGCCTGGCATGCCAACCCCCCCAACTCCGCATAGAAGCTGTGGGCATTGGGCACCTTCTCCCAATGCCCACGCTCCGCATACGGTCGTGCTCTATATTCCTTCGCGTGAGCGCTGTGTGGCAATCATGCGGTTGATAGCGTTGACATATGCCTTCGCACTCGATACGACCACGTCGTTGTCCGCGCCACGGCCGATAAAGAGCATGCCGTCATCCGACTTAACGCGCACAACCACCTCACCAATTGCGTCTATGCCACGCGTAATGGCTTTGACCACATACTCTTCGAGATCACCATGCACCGATACGACCTTATCGATAGCCTTGTAAGCCGCATCAATGGGACCAGTACCTGTGGCCGAAACGATCTTTCGCTCACCATTCTCGTCTGTGATGGTGGCGACAGCCGTAGGTACGAGGGGATCGCCGCACTGGATTTGGAGGGCATCAAGCGTGTATATTGCTGCCACGTCGCGCGAACGCTCCTCAAGCATGGACTCAAGGTCTTCGTCGTAGACTTCTTTCTTTTGGTCTGCAATCTCGAGGAAACGCTGATACACATCCTCGAATTCGCTCTGCTCAAATGAGTAACCCAATTCTGCAAGACGATGTTGCAATGCGGCATGACCTGAACGCGCTGAGAGCACGATGTCAGATCCGTGGGCACCCACTGCAGTGGGGTCGATAATCTGGTAGGTCTCGGGTGACTTGAGCACTCCATCCTGATGAATGCCCGCACTATGTGCAAACGCATTTGCTCCCACGATGGCCTTGTTTGCCTGAACGCTCATGCCAGTGATGCGACTCACGAGGCGGCTGCTGCGCGTGAGCTCTCGCGTACGGATGTCCGTATGGGCATCGAGCAACTCGCCATGCGTTGCTATGGCCATCACAACTTCCTCCAAGGAGGCGTTTCCGGCACGTTCGCCGATGCCATTTATGGTGCATTCCACTTGCGTTGCACCATTGCGAATGCCTGCTAGCACATTGGCAGTTGCCAGACCAAGGTCGTCATGCGCATGAACAGAGACGGTAACGTCCTCGATGCCCCGCACGTTCTCGATGATAGCCTTAATGCGCGCACCATACTCCTCAGGAAGACTAAATCCAGTCGTATCAGGCACATTGATCACCGTGGCACCAGAATCCACTGCCGCCTGAACGACACGAATCAGGAAATCGATATCTGCTCTTGCAGCATCCTCAGCATAGAACTCAACGTCCTCTACAAATTCCTTAGCGTAGGCAACGGCATGCTTAGCGCGATCTACGCATTCGTCTTCAGTCATGCGAAGCTTATCGCGCAAGTGAGAAGGACTTACGCCAAGACCCACATGAATACGAGGACGCTTGGCAGGCTTGAGCGCCTCGGCTGCCAGCTCTATATCCTTGTCTACGGCACGGGCAAATGCGCACACAACGCATTCATCGCCGGCAAGCTGAGCAATCTCCTGCACCGAGCGAAGATCCCCGGGACTCGACATAGGAAAGCCTGCCTCGATGACATCAACACCCAAACGAATAAGCTGGCGTGCGACGATGAGCTTCTCCTCTGTGTTCATAGATGCGCCTGGTGATTGCTCACCATCTCGAAGGGTCGTATCAAGTATTTGAATTCTGCGCGTCATAACTATGCCCTTTCGATTCTTGTATGGTCACATAATGATTACATGAACTGCGCGCGACAGAGTATAAGTGGGCCTCAGCACTAGAGACGCGCGACATCAACGAGGAGGCCATTGGTAAGTCGTAGCACATGCAGATAAAAAGCGCCTCCAAATGCGCATCTGTTGTTGCCACAGCACTTCGACCTACTCATTGCGTTACCACCTCCACGCATGAGACTTTGCCACAACTATGGTTTTGCCGACAGGGTAGCCACGAACTAGAAACAAAGAACTATCCATATATGAAGGTGCTCCCCATACGCATATGATCTCGTACATTGGGGAGCACCCGCCACATTTTTGCTAGTAACTAGCTTGTTAGCCGAGAACTACTCGGCCTCCTCCTCAGTCTGCTCTTCCTCGGGTTCATCGAGCGAATTAACGACGACCTCGATGTTCAGATCCTCAGCAGCCGACTTCATTGAGAGTGAGATTCGACGACGGTCGAGGTCAATCTCCATTACCTTCACTTGCACGATGTCGCCAACGGTGCAAACCTGCGACGGAGTGTCGACATGCTTGCTAGCCATCTCAGAGATATGCACCAGGCCTTCAACGCCGTCGCCAAGGTCCACGAATGCGCCAAAGGAGACCAGCTTGGTAACGCTACCCTCTACGATAACGCCCACAGGGTACTTCTTGACGAGCGTGCGCCATGGATCCTCTGTGGTCTGCTTGAGACCAAGGGAGATACGCTCGCGGTTGAGATCCACGTCGAGAACCTCGACCTCAACCTCTTGACCAACCTTGACAACCTCGGAGGGATGGTTGACATGGTTCCAGGAGAGCTCGGAGATGTGAACGAGACCATCGATGCCGCCAAGGTCCACGAATGCGCCAAAGTCCACGATGGACGACACGGTACCCTTGAGACGCATACCCTTGCGAAGCTTAGAAAGAATCTCTTGACGCTCGGCACGGCGAGCCTCCTCGAGCACAACTCGACGAGAGAGAACAACGTTATTGCGGTTGCGATCCATCTCTATGACGCGAGCTTCAATGCGGGTTCCCAGATACGCGGTAAGGTCCTTGACGCGACGAAGGTCAACGAGGGATGCGGGCAGGAAGCCACGCAGGCCAATGTCGAGAATCAAGCCACCCTTAACGACCTCGATGACCTCACCCTCAACGTTCTCACCAGACTGGAAACGCTCCTCGACGCGATTCCATGCACGCTCGTACTCTGCGCGCTTCTTGGAGAGAAGCAGACGACCCTCTTTGTCCTCTTTCGTAATGACGAGAGCTTCAATCTGGTCATCCAGATTAACGATCTCAGACGGATCAACGTCTTTGCGAATTGACAGCTCACGTGCGGGGATGACGCCCTCAGACTTGTAACCGATATCAAGCAGGACTTCGTCATGCTCAATCTTTACAACGGTTCCGACGACGAGATCATTCTCGTCAAAATCGGTAATGGTGCCGTCGATGAGTTGGTTCATCTCATCGTCAGACACGTCATCCAAGGAGAAGATGGACGAGTTCTGAATCTCACTCAAAGGTGGACCCCTTTCGAAAACGGGGCCCCGCACGTCATGATTGCTGCCAACAGATAGTGGAAACCAACATGTACTCGGGGGCCGACAGATACCTTTGCATGGCAGATTAGTCATGCGTTGTCTAGCTTACGTGTGTGACGAACCAAATGCAAGAGAAAACTTTTCGCTCACCAGATTATGGCAACAATTAATAAGACCGTGCCACCGATGTTTACGGTGGCACGGTCGACGCTCGCTTAGTCTCTATGAGCTCTGACCATTACTTAACGGTCACACGTACCGTCACGGTCTTATTCAGCG
>CACXDP010000411.1 GCA_902766445.1 uncultured Coriobacteriaceae bacterium | reverse complement strand
CTCGCCCCCGGGCCGCGCGTTCCTCGCGTACCCGTGGCTGCTCTTGGCCATGCCGACCGCGGGGAGGATCTCCCTGGGCCTCCACCTAGGCCCAGGCGCGCCCGCCAGCTCCGCCTTCTCCTGGTTGGCCGGCCGGTTCGGGTCGGTGCCCGGGTCTTTTTTTATGATGTCGAGCGTCGCCTGTCGCACGTCAAGCTCGAGCAGCAGGCGCGTCTCGCAGGTGCTCACCCGCCCGCAGGGCGCGGAGTGGACGCCCGAGGCGAGGAGGCGCTTCGCCAAGAGCTGGAAGGAGCGCTTCAGCGGCGAGGGCGGCACGAACACGGGCGGCACGCCGCTGCTCGAGGACGGCATGAGGCTCGAGGCCGTGCAGTTCAACGCGCGCGAGGCGCAGTGGCAGGAGGCCACGAGGCTCACGCGCGAGGACGTGGCGGCCGTCTACCACGTGAACCCGTCGCTCATCTGGCACACCGACGGCCAGACCTACGCGAGCGCCAAGGACAACGCCCGCGCGCTCTACGCCGACACGCTCGCGCCCATCCTCAACATGGTGGAGAACGTTCTGAACTGCTTCCTGCTCCCGATGGTGGGCGCGCCCGCCACGCAGTACGCCGAGTTCGACATCGAGGCCAAGCTCGCGGGCAGCTTCGAGGAGCGCGTGAGCGTGCTGCAGAGTTCCGTGGGCGGGCCGTGGATGACGCGCAACGAGGCGAGGGCGAAGCTCAACATGCCCGCGATTGAGGGCGGCGACGAGCTGATCGTGCCGCTCAACGTGACCGAGGGAGGCCTCGCCGCGCCCAACGACACCGACCCCACCGTAGGGCGCAACGGCATCGACGCCGACATGCTGGCCCGCAAGGTGGCCGACGCGATCGCGCGCAAGGGGGCGGTCGCAAACCCTCCTCCGACCCGCACGGCTGAGGCCGATGCGGGCGATGGCGTCGTGGTCCTCAAGAGCCGCGCCGAGGCCCCGGAGCAGTCGGTCGACCCGATAAGGGAGTGCCTGGAGCGCTTCCTCGAGCGCCAGTGCAGGAGCGTCACGGCATCCATGGCATCGGGCGGGCCGAAGGCGCGGCGCAAGGGCGCTGGCGACCCCGACCTCCCGTTCTGGTGGGACGCGGCGCGCTGGAACCGCGAGCTGGCCGACGACCTGGAGCCGCTGTTCCGCACGGTGTGCGACCTGCGCGGCACCGCCGCCATGGCCGACGTCGGCGAGCCCGCCGAGTCGTGGGACTCCGCCCGCACGGCGAACTTCGTGCGGGCGATGGCCGAGAGGCGTGCGGACCTCTTCAACGAGGCGACCTACGAGGGGCTGGCGGCGGCGCTCATGGAGTTCGAGGAGGGCGACCCGGGGCGCATCGCGGCCGCCGAGCGCGCCTTCCTCGACAACGCGCAGAACCGCGCGAAGAGGGGCGCGCGCACCTTCGGCGCCGCGTGCGCGGGGTTCGCCACCAAGGAGGCCGTGCGCCAGCGCTACCCCAAGGACACCGACCGGATCCGGCGCACGAAGACGTGGGTGTGCCACAGCGGAGGCAACACGCGAGCGAGCCACGCCGCCATGGACGGCGAGACCGTGGGCCTCGACGAGCCCTTCTCCAACGGCGCCGACTACCCCGGCGACCTCGCCCTCCCGGCCAGGGAGGCGGTGAACTGCAGGTGCTCGATGCGTGTGATGGTGGAGAGGCGCGGTAGGACGACGGATAACGCGCGGCAATCGATAGAGGGGCTTTACGGCAAGGCCTAAGAGATCGAGGGTATGGAGGGCCGCTGCAACGAGCTCGTCGGCGACATGGACGAGCTCGTCGCGAGGGCCCGAAGTGAGCGAGACCCCGCGATGCGTCGCGCCCTCAAGGAGCAATACGACGCGCTTCATGACGAATGGAGCGCGGTCAAGTCCGAGCTGACTGCGGCGAAGGAGGTTCAGGCAAACGCCGTCAGAGGCATCGTCGGCACGTTCCGCACGCTCGGAGCCGAGCACGGGAAGCACGCCAGCGACTACTTCGACCTATCCGGCGCCACGGCTGCCGTTCGCAAGATGGTGGAGGACGCGCTGCCCTTCGTGCCACGAGACTGGCTCAATACGATGCGCGCCGCGGGCGTGAGGGTCGAGACGCTCGCGGAGCCCAGGCGCTCAAGTAGACGCAATCAGCCACCACCACGTTCGTACTTCAGCCCTACGACCAACACCATCTACATCGCAAGAGGCAAGGACAAGCTGACCGTCGTGCACGAGATGATGCACGCCATGGACGAACACTCACAGGCGTTCTTCGACGACAGCCACGACTTCTTCGTCAGAAGGACGCGTGGCAAGCAGCTACGACGGCTAGCGAACACTGATCCAACACGGAATTATGGGCCTCGTGAGCAGGCGTTTGATATGGATGGTCACTGTGTCTCACCGTATGCATACAAGCGATATGCTGATACAGTCACTGGTGATCTATACGCTTTCGAAGTCTCTTCTGTTGGCGTAGAATATCTGTATAGGAATCCACTATCGTTTGCTGCTGACCCGGACCACTTGGCGTTCGTCTTGCACAAGTTACGGGAGGTGTGATTATGTCCCTGGTCGACGCGATAAGGGAACTCGGCTGGAAGCTTCCCTCGCACCCCGAAGCCCTCGAGGAGCAGGAGTTCGACCCGCACACGGGGGAGGGAAAGGTGTTTCTTTACGAGACTGATGCCTGCAACTTTGAGGTGTTCGATAGTGGGTCATGGTACAAAGTCGATGCGGAGCATCCGTTTCCTGAACTTTATGAGGATACCGACGTCCCGAGCAGCATCGTGAAGAGAGTGTACAAGGCGCTTGATTCTGTCTACGACAAATTGGATTGGCGGGAAGACCCTACTCCGATTTATCTCGAGGCTCTTCGTCGGGAGTTCGACGACGCCCGCTTCGTCAACATGACGATCATCCCGGGGGCGATTTACTGACGCGCCCTGACACTGGCCCTGTCAGATGGTCTGCTAGCGATCGGACTCAAAGGACCAAGCAGGCCAAAGGAGGTGCACGATGGGCTCCAGGAGCAAAACTTCCACAGGTGCGAGACGTGCGGCGCGGAGGAGCCCGTCTCCGACGCCGACGCATGAGCACGCCATCAGAATCGTATGCAGGTTGTCGTTTCGGCTTTTTCAGTGGTTAGGAGAGTCGCATGTCACGAAACTATGGCGTCATGTGCAATGTGCTGGACAGAATCGCGAAGACTAGACGCCATCTTGAGTACGACGACTTCGCGAACATCCAGCAGCGGGACAGGGTACGCGACGAGCTGAAGCGTCTTAGTGCCGACGGGCTGATAGACGGCGCCGTCGAGTTCGGAGCCGACGGCGTCTGCCTCGTCTGCGCCGTCAAAGGCCTGACCGACGAGGGCAAGGCATTCTACAGGCTCGTGGAAAATGCCCGAGTGCGCGAGCTCGCCATCAGCACGCTCAGGGAAGCCGACATCGACGTGCCTTATCCGCTACTCAAGGAGGTCTGCGAGGAGATCGTGAAGCGCTACGTCACTAGCTTCATCCCGAAGATATGACGCCGCAGACAACCAGCCGACCCGCAAACTGGCTAACCAAGCAGGCCACCAACGGGCGGCCTTCTTCATGACCGTCCGAACGGAGAGCCGGTTAGCCACTGAGGGGGCGGCATGGCCGTAAGGGCATACGACCCGCAGGAGGCGAGGGAGCTGGTGTTGCGCGAGCTGCGCATGGTGGGCAGCTACATCTACCACCGCGCGGAGGACATCGCCCCACGCGACATGAGCGACGTCTGCGAGGACGGCATAAGGCTCGAGGTGAGGCTGAGCCGCGACGGCCTGCCCGTCGTCACGGAGACCTGTGACCGATACGTCTGCAACGTCCGGCTTCACCCCGACCCGGACGGAACCGAGCGCCACTACCCGGCCCCACCGGTCGTGCGGGCGCAATAAGCAATGCCAGTCAAGAGGCCCCGCGAGGGGCCTTCTTCATGGCCATCCGAGAGAGGTGGCCTTTTTTTCATTTTGAGGGGAGGGCGCAGGATGCCCAAGTTCAAGACATTAGACATCGACGCGAAGAGCACGACGCTGTCCGACGAGGGGAACGGCTCGATCACGGGATACGCCGCTACATGGATCCGCAAGGCCGACAGCTGGGGCGACGTGATCGCCCGGGGCGCGTTCGCGGAGGACGTTGCGGAGAAGGCCGAGGCGGGCAAGGTGGTCCCGTTCCTGTGGAACCACGACAGCGGCGACATGGG
>CACXDP010000410.1 GCA_902766445.1 uncultured Coriobacteriaceae bacterium | reverse complement strand
TACTCCTCGGACTCGAGTACGCCGTAGACGACGGCGGCCAGAGCCGCGCCCAGCAGCGGACCGACGATGAATACCCACAGGCACTTGATCGGAGTGGTGTTTCCCATGAGGATTGCAACCACGGCAGGACCGAAGCTACGAGCGGGGTTGACGGACGTGCCCGTGAGACCAATGCCAAAAATGTGCACGAACGTAAGCGTGAGGCCAATCACGAGACCGGCGAAGGAGCCGTGCTTGAAGTTAGGCGACGTGACGCCCAGAATCGTCAGCACAAAGATGAAGGTGAGAAGCACCTCGACGAAGAGGCCAGCCAAGATGCTGCCGTTGACACCAGTGAGGCCATTGGACCCAAGGCCACCGGTGAAGTCAACCACACCGCCGAGACCAAAGATGCCAAAGAGCAGCAGAGCACCAGCAAGGGCACCTGCGCACTGGGCGATGATGTAACCAATGAGATCCTTGCCCTCCATGCCACCGCTCATGAAGACGCCCAGCGATACGGCAGGATTGATGTGGCAGCCCGAGATGTTACCGATGCTATAGGCCATAGCAACGATCGAGAGGCCAAACGCCAGCGCAGTCAGCAGGTAGCCGCACCCATTGGCAGCGTCGCATCCAACGAGCATGGCAGTCCCGCAGCCCAACGTCGTGAGGACGAGCGTGCCGATGAACTCTGCAATATACTTCTTCATGTGTACTCCCTTCCTAGTGCAGATATCGACGTAAGGCATATTGTAGGTCTATTGCACGCCCAATTGCAAACGGTATGCATCTCGTAATCGAACGGCGTAACACGCCGGATACGAGCAAAACATCTGTCTGATTTGCTATGCTGTGTCTCAGGTCCAAGTTGCGATTATGGCGCGCAGACGGACGCTCGTCGCCCACAGTTTTCGACAGAAAGACAAGCCATGGACAAAATACGCATCATCGAAGTCAAGGAAGACGTGCGGGCAAACAACGACCGTGCTGCCGAAGCCCTACGCGAACGCCTTCGCGATGTCGGAACTCTGCTCATCAACCTCATGAGCTCTCCCGGCTCGGGCAAGACCACACTGCTTTCGGCCACGCTCGACCGGCTTGCCGACGAACTTGCCATCGGCGTCATGGAGGCCGACGTGGACTCCGACGTGGACGCCCACACCGTGGCAGCGCACGGCGCACGAGCCATCCAGCTACACACCGGCGGTATGTGCCATCTCGACGCCGCCATGTGCGAGCAGGGACTGCGCAACCTCGGCATCGTTGGGCTCGATCTCGTCTTTCTCGAGAACGTGGGCAACCTCATCTGCCCAGCTGAATTCGACACAGGAGCCGGCGCCAAGGTCATGATCCTCTCCGTTCCCGAGGGACACGACAAGCCGCTCAAATACCCGCTGATGTTTGAGGTCAGTGACCTCGTGATAGTGTCAAAGATGGATGTGGCACCGTACTTCGACTTCGACCTCGAAGAACTCGAAAAGAACGTACGCATGCGCAACCCGAACGCCACCATCCTGCCCCTCTCCGCAAAGACCGGCGAGGGCATGGAAGCTTGGTGCGACTGGCTGCGCAACGCCGTCATGACGTGGAAAGCATAGGGAGGAAACATGGCAAAAGGAGACCGAACCGAAAACGGCACAGGCAGGCCGCAGCGCGCCTACGGCGGCGCAAGCGTGGACGAACGCGCCGAGGTGATGCGTCAAGGACTCACCGACGAGGAAATCGCCGCACGCAACGTCATCCCCACGACCGCACCTGACGGCACGCCGCATCGCATCATCGCCGAGGAGTACTTCTCCGAGAACGACACGGCAACGCACTGGAAGCCGACTTCGCCCGACGAGCCGGGGCCGTCGGCTTCAGAGCCCTTGAAACCCGGCGTCCTGCGCGAGGGCAAAAAGATTACTGACCGCATCCCCATCAAACTCGGCCTCGAGAAGCTCACCGCCAACAATCCCGACTACTGGGGCCTTGCCTCCGTCATGACCGAGGAAGAGGCAGCTCTCACCAAACACATGAAGGTACGTGTGCCCGAAACGCTCGCACAGGTAGCCAAGGGCGCAGGACTTAGCGAGGAAGAGGCGCAGCGCATCCTGGACGACCTGTCCATCAAGGGCATCATCGAGTACAACTGGGAGAACCTTGACGGACGGAACCCCGAGCACGAGAAGCGCTACGTGCTCCCGATGTTTGTGCCTGGTTCCGCCGAGTTCACCGTCATGAACCAGCGCCAGATGGAGGAGCATCCCGAGATAGGAACCTTCTTTGAGCGCATGACCTATCTACCGCTCACCGTCGCGACAAAGATGGTGCCACCCGGAGGTGCAGGCATCGGCATGCACGTCATCCCCGTCGAGTACGCCATCAGGCAGCAGAACTCCTCCGCATCGGTCGAGCACCTGTCGCACTGGCTCAAGAAGTACGACCGCTACGCCGCGGGCTCCTGCTCCTGCGCCGTGGCAGAGCGCGCACGCGGTGACAACGGCGGGCGCGATCCACAGAACTGGTGCATCGGCGTGGGCGACATGGCAGACTACCTGGCGGAGACCGGCAAAGGTCACTTCATCACCTACGACGAGGTCATCGACATCCTCCTGCTAGCCGAACGCAACGGCTACGTCCACCAGATCACAAACATCGACGGCGAGGACAAGATCTTTGCCATCTGCAACTGCGACGTGAGCGTGTGCTATGCGCTACGCACCTCTCAGCTCTTCAACACGCCAAACATGAGCGCCTCCGCCTACCGCGCGCATGTGGACGAGGAGAAGTGCGTAGCCTGCGCTGGTTGCGTGGAGGTTTGTCCGGCGGGTGCCGTTCAACTGGGGCAGAAGCTCCCGACGAGCACGGGCAAGCTCGAGTATCCCAAGCAGCCGCTGCCCGACGCACTCAGCTGGGGCGAGGATGACTGGGACCCCGACTACAAGACCAACAACCGCATCGAGTGCCATGACACGGGCACCGCGCCCTGCAAGGTTGCCTGTCCCGCACACGTCTCCGTTCAGGGCTACCTGCGCATGGCGGCACAGGGCCGCTACCGCGAAGCGCTCGCACTCATCAAGAAAGAGAATCCCTTCCCTGCCGTCTGCGGGCGCGTGTGCAACAAGCGCTGCGAAGCCGCCTGCACACGCGGCACCGTGGACGAGGCCATCGCCATCGACGACGTGAAGAAGTTCGTGGCGCAGAAGGACCTTGAGGCCGAGCATCGCTACATCCCCGAGCCCACCATCCCCTCCACACGCGGCCGCCTGCCCGAGAAGGTCGCCATCATCGGAGCCGGACCCGCTGGCCTCACCTGCGCCTATTACCTTGCCGACATGGGCTATAACCCTGTCGTCTTTGAGAAGAACGCCCGTCCTGGCGGCATGCTCACCTATGGCATCCCCAGCTACAAGCTGCAGAAGGACGTCGTGGAGGCCGAAATTGACATCATGCGCCAGATGGGCGTGGAAATCCGCTGCGGTGTGGAGGTCGGGCGCGACGTGACGCTCGCCGAGCTGCGCGAGCAGGGCTTTGCGGCGTTCTACCTGGCCATCGGCTGCCAGGGAGGCCGTCGTGCGGGCATCCCGGGCGAGGATGCGGCAGATGTACTCACGGCAGTTGAGTTCCTGCGCAACGCACTCGAGGACCCAGCATACGAGGTCGACGGACGCACCGTGGTCGTAGGCGGAGGCAATGTGGCCATCGACGCGGCGCGCGTCTCGGTACGCTGCGGCTCGAACGAGGTGACCATGGTGAGCCTTGAGCAGCGCAGCGAGATGCCGGCGCTTCCCCATGAGATAGCCGAAGCCGAGCAGGACGGTGTGACCATTCTCAACGGTAGGGGACCCGCGCGCGTAGAGCTCGACGAGGACGGCAAGGTCTGCGGTGTCAGCTTCAAGCGCTGCACGCGCGTCTACGACGATGAGGGACGCTTCTCCCCTGCCTACGACGAGAACGAAACGACGCTCATCCCCTGCGAGCATGTGGTTCTTTCCATCGGACAGGCAATCGAATGGGGCGACTTGCTCGACGGAAGCGCCATCGAGGTCGGACCGGGTGGTCGCGTGGCGGCAGACCCGCAAACGTACCAGACGGCGCAACCCGACGTGTTCGTCGGTGGAGACGTGTACACCGGGCCCAAGTTCGCCATCGATGCCATTGCCGCCGGTCACGAGGCGGCCATCAGCCTGCATCGCTTCGTGCAAAAGGGCTCGTCGCTTACCCTTTCGCGCAACCAGCGCCACTACGTGGAGCTCGACAAGGACGACATCGCGCTCAATCCAAACAGCTACGACCACGCCGGCCGCCAGATACCGCCCTGCGAGCGCGTCGAGCGCATCCTGCACAACTGGGACGACCCCAACCTCACCTTCACTGAGGAGCAGATCCGCATCGAAACGGCACGCTGCCTCAAGTGCGGCGCCTCCATCGTCGACGCAAACAAGTGCATCGGCTGCGGGCTCTGCACGACACGCTGCGAGTTCGACGCCATCCACCTCACGCGCGACGTGCCCGAGGCCAGCCGCATGTGGGCGAGCGAGGACAAGGTCAAGGCCGTCCTCCCCTACGCAGCCAAGCGCGGCATCCGCATCCTCAAGGGTAAACTCGGCAGGTAGAGGAGAGGCATGCACGAGCTCGGCATCGTGTTTCACATGATTGACACCCTCGAGAAGGTCGCACGCGCAAACGAGCTCGCGACCATCTCGAGGGTGTCGCTCAACCTCGGCGAGGTCTCGGGCGTTCTGCCCGACTACCTGCTTGATTGCTGGAACTGGGCCGTCAGGCGCACGGAGGTGTTGCATGACGCCACGCTCGACATCCGACCAATCGCTGCCGTAACCGTCTGCAACGCCTGTGGAAGAACCTACGGCACTATCGAGCACGGCAAAACCTGCCCGCATTGCGGTGACGCGGACACGGTGTTGCTAAGAGGCAACGAGATAGAGATCGACACCATAGAGGGCTGCTGACGGTGTACACCGACCAGGAATGGCACGTCCTCGTCGGGCGTCGAACGATCCGTATGCAAAGAAGCGCCGACCTACAACGTGGCCAGAACCATCGAGAGCACGGTGTAGGCCCAGGCGGCGAAGTCCTCCGGTCGCTCGGCGAGCTCGCGGGCAAGCTCGTCAGCAGAGATCCAACGCGTCGCCGACACCTCTGCGGGGTCTGGCCGGAGCTCGCCGGTATACGCGCCCACGAGAACATGATCGTACTCATACTCAACAAGGCCATTGCCGAATGCGGCCCGATACGCAAAGGATCCTATTTCCCGCAGCTCGCACGCCTCAACACCCAGCTCCTCGCGCACGCGACGATAGGCGGCATCGATAGTCGGCTCTCCCTCTCGCGGGTGGCTGCAGCAACTGTTTGCCCAGAGACCACCCGAGTGGTACTTGCCTTCGGCACGCTGCGAGAGGAGCAGCTCGCAACCGTTCGGGGCATCGCACACTAACACCACCGAAAACGCCCGGTGAAGAAGCCCTTCCCGATGCGCTCGCATCTTCGTTGCGACACCCACCTGTCGGTCGAGTCCGTCAACGAGTATGAGCAGGTCATTGCGCGCGGCATCACGGTCGAACTGATCGGTCATGGGGGCACCTTTCATTGGCATGGGCACAGTCCAGTATAGGCGACCCCGCATTCGATGCCCGTCGGCAACGCCCGCGACTATGCCTGCCTAGTCAACCACAGCTCGGCGTCGTCCGCATCAAGCGGTGGGGAATAGTAGTAGCCCTGGATGTAGTCGATCTCGAGCTTTTTTGCCAGCTCAATCTGGACCGCGTCCTCGACGCCTTCGGCCACCACGCGCTTACCGAGGCCGTGGATGAAGCTCACGAGGGATTCGAGGTAGTGCTCGCTTCCCGGTTGCAGGTAGCTGTCGTTCACGGACTTGTCCAGCTTGATATAGTCCATGGGATAGTCGCTCATGGCGCTCAGGGTAGAGTAGCCGGTGCCGTAATCGTCGAGTGCCAGCTGCATCCCCATCTCGTGGACCTCCGAGAAGAACAGCTGGGCCTTCTTGCCATCGAAGGACCCGCTCTCTGTGACCTCGAGCTTGATGAGATTGGCAGGGATTTGCGCCTCGTCCAAGAGTCCCTTGAGCCAGACGCAGTACTCGGTGTCCTTGAGCTGGGTGGGCGAGTAGTTGATCGATATCGACGGAACCTCGAAGCCCGCATCCCTCCAGGCACGCATCTGCTCGACCGCCTTCTTGGTCACGATACGGTCGACCTGAATGATGAGGCCGACCTTCTCCGCCACGGGGATGAACTCGTTAGGGTAATAGAGGTCGTCCTTGAAGCGGCACAGGGCCTCGAATCCATGCAGCTTCCCACTCGTCAGGTCGATCTGGGGCTGGTAGACCACCCTGAAGCTCTCTTCGACGATTGCACGGTCCAGTGAGCTGATAATCTGGCGCCTGCCGTCGATCTTTTCCCGCATCTGAGGGCTGTAGTATGCGCAGCGGCTGCGCCCTCTCGACTCTCTGGCCTCGTAGAGAGCGAGGTCGGCATCGGTCATGAGCTCCTCGAGGGTCTGGTTCCCGTCGCGGACGACGATGCCGGCCGAGCAAGTAATCTCAATCGAATAGTCATCCGCCTCTACTGGCTCGTGTGTAAGCCTGACCAATTCGTCGAACAGCCCGCCCTCTCGGGTGATGTCGCCATCAAACATGACCAGGAACTCGTCCGAGCCGTAGCGGGCGCACCTGATATCGGGCAAACTGCGAAGGCGGTCCGCCAAGGTTTTAATGACCACGTCTCCCTTTCCATAGCCATAGACCTCGTTGATGAAGCGGAAACCGTCGATGTCGATGAGGGCGACGGAACCAACAGCCCGTCTCCCGTGCAGCTGCTTGGCGGCGTTTCGGTTTGGTAGGTCGGTCAGAGAGTCATGGTAGTGACGGTAGTAGAGGTCCCTCTCGCTCCTCCGCGACTTGAGGAACACCAGCACGAGGAAGAGGGTCAGACAGGCGAAGCCGACAATGACGTAGGACAGGGGCTTTAGGATAGCCCCGTAGTTCTCCACGAGCATGGAGTCGTCACCCAGGACGATTGAGTTGTTCGGCAGCTGGGAGTTCTTGATGTTGAATCGCTTGAGCTGCTGGTAGTCGAATACGTACTCCGTAGCGGAATCGCTAGCCAAGTCAATGTCAGCGGGTGCTTTTCCGTTCAAGATGTCGATAGCCATTCGCCCGGCATCGGTGCCGAACTTCGTGAAGTCGAGGAAGCCGCTGCAGAGGGCTCCGTTGCCCACCCCGCCCGTGCTCACCCGAAAGACTGGGCGCGGACAGTTGTCGGCCAGAAGCCTGCACACGTCGTCAATCGTGTAGACCTTGCCATCCCGGTCCCTGAAGGCGTCAAGCTCGAAGACGATGGTGTTGTCCTTGAGCTCCTCCATCTTTTTCAGGAACTCCTCCTCGCTCATGTGGGAGAGGTTGACAATCTCGAACTTGTGGTCAGGGAACTGGGGCATCACCTGCTCGAGGGACGCGACATCCGCCTTGCCTGTCTCGGTGTCATCCACGACGCAGACGAAGGTGTCGCACGCACCGAAGATATCCGCTGCCGCCCTAAAGACGTCGGCCATGTTGGACTGCTCGGGGATGCCGGTCGCCCACCCCTCGATGTGGACTCTTCGGGCATGGTCGATGTCGTTGACGCCGAGGAAGACAACCGGCACCCCTTTGAAGAGATCATCGCGGTGTTCCTCGGCGAAGTTGAGCGCCGCGTCATCCCCGACGATGAGCACCTCGTAGGTATGCGACTCGAGCTTATGACGCAGAAGCTGCTCAAAGAGGGCCTGGGACTCGTCGTCGGCGTTGTTCTTCATGTCCATGTATTCGGTGTCGAGCAGGACCTCTGTCCCCTCGAACACCTCACTGATGCCTTCCCACTGCAAGGGCACGGAGAAGTGCGACTGGCTGTAGGACGACAGGAAGAGGACGGCATGCTGCTTTTTGTCCCGAAGCGACGCACGCGCCACGGATCCGTCGTTCTCGGCCAGGTTCTGGTACAGACTGTAGAGACCATTCACGCCGACGAGGATGAACGTGACGGAGAGCACGGCCAGGACACTCAAAACGACCCGAGACACAATGTTCGATCGCATTGTCTTGTCCATGCGCAGCCCTCCCTTCATGAATTGGATGGTCTCATCTTACACGTGGGTGACGGGTGCCTCGACCCCCATAAAAGTGATAGGTAGAGTTAACTCGGTGAAATAGACACATTTTTAGGTGAAAGCTGACAACACCAGCATTCACGCCCGTGGCAAGAAGCCTTGGATGCTCGACGCCTCTTCCAAGACTTCCACGAGTTTGGGTGATTGATAGAACGCGCCACGCCTAGCATTGCCCATCTTGGAAAGAATCCCGCGCGCACAGGCAGACTCAATCAGAGACCGTGCCGACCTGTCCGTTATACCCAAGCGTTCAGCGACGTAGCCCGCACTCACCACGGGCTGCTCCACCAGAAGGGCGGGGCGCTGGTCAATCTGCGAACTGGAGGACGACTCACTTCTCAGAAGGAGTGCCGGAAGGTCATACTCCTTGGCAGATTGGCTCTGATCGAAGCGTGCCACGAGGACCTCGACCTCGGCAATGCGTTGAATGATTTCGGATGGCAGATTGACCGCCTCACGGGAGATGACAGGGGGAAGCGAGGCCTCATAGGTGGGGAGTATCTTGCGTCTGCGACTCTTTGGGACGAACGCAAGATCGTCGGGATCACGAACCCATTTCCGTTCTTCACAGCCAACACTTGGCCACATGGCTCCTCCTTGATTTGGGCCACTCCCGGCGAGCACGAAGTCGGTTGTGCCGCAACGCACCAGGTCCGCTTCCGAATATAGCGTCTAACGGAAGCGAAGTTGCTTTCACTTCCGTTAGACGGACTTTAGAAGGTCTGAAGCACGAAAGAGTCGCAATCTCAGGGGGCTACCTCGTTCGATTGCGGAAAACAGTCGATGAAGCAGCGCAGGAAGAAGCGGTGGTCAAGCGACCCACTGCCGGACGCACTCGGGACCTTCACCTGTTAGGTGTACCATGCCCGGCGCACCAAAAGGCGCCGCCCATCGTTGTGACGGGCGGCGCCGATCGGGCGCCGTGAGGGTGGAGCGGGCAGGTGTATCAGTCGTCGATCTCCACCGTATGGTGCAGGATTGTGCCATCGAGCGCGTCGATGTCGTAGTCGTACTCACGCCCGCCCGCCTTGAGGTTCACGTCATAGTGGGTCGTACCATCGTCGAGGTCGAGTTCGACCTCCACCTCGGTACAGTCCTTCTTCGCAAGCTTCGCGTCCTTGAGGGCAATCTTCAGAGCGGCCTTGTCACCGATGTATTCAGCCTGCGCGGCTGAGGCAGACGCAGATGCTGACGGGGTCTGGACTTGGGGCGCGGCCATGGCTACGCAGGGGCCGCCAATCGCGAGGGCGGCTGCGAGGGCGCAGGCAACAACGTTCTTTGCGACGGAGATGGACTTGCTAGTGGTGTTGGCGTTCTGCATGTTTATCACTTCCTTTTCTAGGAGGCGCCGGCCGCCCCGTGCGACCCTCTTCGTCCCCTCGCTTATTCATACGCGCTGGCGCGGGGTCTGTCTCAGGAAGTTTTTGCTCAGGCCGAAGAATTGTGGTCGGAGCCATGCTTCTGGCATCCCCGGACCGCCGGCGAGGTAGCGCCCACACGTCGCGTTCCCCGGGATTGACGACGGCGTGGAAGTTTTCCGCCGGTTTCACGTCAGCGTGGCAGCGTTTCCGCGGATTCGACGTTCGTGTGGGAGAATTCCGCGGAATCGACGTCGACGTGGCGAGACGAGCCACACGAACGTCAAACAGGAGGTAAAAAACCACACCGACGTCAATCCGAAGGAAAGCGAGCCACGCGAACGAAAATCCGGAGGAATGGCTCCACGGTAACGCACATCTCAAGGAACAAAAACAGTCTTCGTATCACCGGGCTTCTGCGACAAGAAGCCAAACTCATCGCCACACAATCATCCACGGGCTTCTTGCCAGCCCCCATAACGACAGCTCGAGGTCCGACTCCGCCATTCGATTATTCGCCCCAATGTGCGTTGCACGAGTATGGCGCAACACGTCGTCAACGAGCCAATCGTATAAGCAACCTGACCCACTCTGCGAAGTGGGGGCATTCGAGCAGCATGGCGTCGATTCCAACCAGCTCCGCAACGGACAAGCCATCCGTAACCTTCTTGTACGTCGGAAAGAATCCTCTTAACGAAGGTTTCTTCGGTCTGGCCTTCACAATATATGTATACCCTCTTGCCCGTCACGACGGCCGCCCTCCGATCAGGTTCATCTTCCACAGCTCGCCAAGAGAGTAGTCCTCGACCCATTCACGCAGAGCGTCTTCGTCTAAGCGTTTGAACTCTGACCCCCAGCTGCCACGATCAACCACGATAACTTCGTCAATGTCGAACTCATCGAGCAGCTCGACCGACTGTGTCGACACGATGGACTGCTTGCCATCGGGAAGCGAACGAATCATCTCGGCAAGGAGGCGAATGGCATAGGGATGCAATCCGAGCTCCGGCTCATCGATGATGATCGTGGATGGCATGAGATTCGGAGGCTGAAGGAGGAGCGTCGCCAGACAGGCAAATCGCAAGGTCCCATCGGAAAACTGCGACGGACCAAACACGTCCTCGGAGCCCGCCTGGCGCCACTTGAGTAAGATTCTGTCATTGTTTGCCGCACTTGGCACCAGTACGAAATCGGAAAAGAATGGCGCAGCGAGACGTACTGCCCCGACGATGCGACGGTAACTCCTGGGGTATGTTCCGCGCAACATATAGAGGTACGCTGCCAGGTTCGACGCATCACTTGCGAGAGTGTTGCCATTCGTCAGCGCATGCTCTTGTTTGATCCGCGAGCCCCGACTAGTATCGTGGAAGTGGTACACACGCCAGTCCCCGCGTTGAAGAACGGTGAGCGCGTAACAGTCGACACCGTTTTCAGCACCTCGATACCAGCGCGATTCCCTAGTAGCGCGCGAGACGTCTCTCTCGTTGGGCGGCTCGACACCGTAATCCCTGATATACTCCTTGCCGATAATTAGACTATTATCGTCTGTGGGCACAAGACGCAATCCATAAGCGTTTCGTCCAAAGGCGAATTCGAGAGCAACTTCGTCAGTCACCTTGCGTCCCTCGTAGAGCAGAGAAGAGAGCCCCGACCTCGCCACGCTCATCTGGAGGTCCTCGGCAAGTATGTCCTGCAAGAAACCAAAGGCCGAAACGAAGTTCGACTTCCCGGCTCCGTTGCCACCTATGAGGACGTTCGTGCGGCCAAGTCGTACATCGCACTCGCGTATCGACTTGAATCCAGATATTCTTACCCTGCTGAGCATGCCGTCCAAAACCACGACCTCCTCACTCACCAACTGGAAGCTCCCGCAATGCTACCATACCGACTATGAGAGACATGAAATTGCATTCACTTCCGTTAGACGGACTTTAGAAGGTCCGAAGCACGAAAGAGCCGCAATCTCAGAGGGCCGCCTCTTTCGATTGCGGCCAAATCTCCTCGCCGACGGATGACCCGCTTTGAGCTATTCGGCGGTTTACTCCGATCGTGGTCGTCTGGTCAGCTGACGAGACGTGGTTTTCCATGCTGACCTCGCGCCGCTCGGCAAGCGCGACAGAGGGCACGAGTCCCTGGAACGCCAGCACAACCGCAAGAAGGGCAGCAATCAGTCTCGCAAGTCCCGTACGGGGTCTTGCTTGTTTCATGTCCAGCTCCTTTGTTCCGTCCGACGTATCGGTCAGCTCGTCAAATGCCAGCACATGGGGTCAGCTGCTTGGAGGTCGCCCGTAGCGTTGAATCCTACGGCTCGACACCCGCGGTACCAGTTGAGCAGCTCGCAATCGCGGCATTTCTTGATGTTCGTCACGTCGGCATATGCTTGCATCGCAGGACCTCTATCCACGGCATGAAGTCCGTCGGTGCGTATGTTTCCCACCACGCTCTCCATGCGACGGCAAGCCAAGAGATCTCCGTTGGCGGCGATGGTCGCCCCCACGCCCAGGTGACAGCCGTCACACACCCTGCGCGGATCCTCGATCGACCACTCTGGCACCCGGAACTCGCCCAGCTCCCATCGCAGCAGCGTAAAGAGGTGCTCTTTGAACTTAAATGTCGTCTTGCACCCAGCCTCCTCGTAGGCCCGCGCCTTCTGGTAGTACGCAAGCAGGAACGCCCGGTACTCCTCGGGCGTGGGATAGAGCTCGGCGGCCTTTTCCGGCGACGTCGCACAGTAGCGCGCAAAGACGAAAGCGTCAGCGCCGTACTCGACGGCAATGTCCATGCAGGCAAGTATGTCACCCAGGTTCTGCTTGCTTGCCGTTGCCATGAGCATTGTCCGTATACCTGCCGCGCGCAAAGGCTCGAGCGCCTCAAGCGTCGCACGATAGCTGCCGGGCCTGCGCAGGCTGTCATGGAATTCCTCAAGGCCGTCGAGCGACATCTGATACGTGCGGCATCCAAGCGCCCCAAGGCGCTGGCACACCTCGCCGTTTAAGTGGAAGGGGTTGCCCATGGCGGTCCACAGGACCCCACGCCGATGCAGCTCTTGCGCGAAGTCCCAAAAACGAGGATGGAGGATGGGGTCGCCGCCGGTGATTGCGAGGGCAGGCAAACAATGGCATCGCGCGGCATCCTCCTCGACCTCATCGAGCGTTTGGAGGAGCAGATCAAAGGACATGGAAACGCATCGCGCCCGCGCATCCTCGGCAAAAAGGTAACAGTGCTTGCAACGCTGGTCACAATTATCGGTGATGTGCCACTGGTGTGTCGTCGTCTGCTTAGTCAGCGTTCCGTGGAAGTTGAAGATGCGATCGGATATGCATATCCCCACACGCACATCGGCGATATGGCCCTCCACCAAGTCGATTGCCACGTAGCCAAGGCTTACCGCAACGACCCACTCCATAAAGCCGCACTCATCGGAGTAGCAGGGAACGGAGCAAGTACCTGAAAGTCGTACGAGTGACTGCAGGCGAGCGTCACCGCTGCAGTGGTGCGCCAACGCCTTTGCAAGCCGTTCCTTGTCCGCCATCGCTTCGGACCGATGACGCACATCGCATCGCTCTGGAGCCAAGACCAGTCTGCGGTGGTTCTTGTCGCCTGATACCACCACGCGCAAAGGCAGGTCAGAAACCTCCTGCAGAAGCGGCGCCGCGTATTTGTCTGTCGCATCGCGTACCTGGGCGAAGGAGGCATCCTTGGCAGCCATACGCGCCGCAGGAACGGAGTCGTCGGTCCACACAAACGTATGCACGTCGTTCTCGTCCGCGACGACACCGACAAGCCAATCATTCTTCATGGCGTCTATGCAAGAGCAAAAGCCAACACGTGTCGCCCAACTGCCATCTGTCATGTGGTCGAGGTAGTGAAACTCTGTGGCGTCGAGGGTGAAAAACGCACGAGGGGCGCCTCCCATAAGCGATTGCTCGAGATACGTGTCCGCCAAATGATGTCGTGGTTGAAACGCCACGAGCTTATGCGCCAATACAACGGCTTCTGCATCCAGAAGGGTTCCCGCAACGTCTTTTCTTGAAAGAACGCGCAACACAAATGAGAGCGCCGCCTCCGACGAGAGGGGGCTGGCGCCCTCACGCATTAATTCCATGGTTTTGGACGCGCTCTCTTCGTTAGTAACTAGAGCATGACGGCTCGCTGCGGAGTTCCCTCCTTAGCCTTTCCCACGCCTCTTCATCATCTTCCCGTATGTTCCAGCCATTGACATATACGCCACCGGCCACATCTTCAAGCTGCTCGTCTCCGAGCTCAACGCCTTTCTTTTCGAGCAGAGAAGCAATCGCCTTGCCCTCTGTGCTAAGCACCTTGCGGAGCTGCTCTGACGGTGGGGAACGCAACGTCTGTCCACCAGCCGTCATTCAAAAAGGCCAACCGAAACTACGGTTGGCCTGTGATTTCCTGCTAGTTAGGAGGAGCGCCGACGCCTAGAGATGGAAATCGAGAGTCTTCGGGGAGATGAGTTCCCCCTCCCCCTTGTGCTCAAGCCTGTCGAGCCAGTACTGGCGTAGGTCGTCGAATCCCTCCCCCGTACGCATGGCATATTCCTTAATTGCGGGATAGTCCTTCCCACTTAAGAAGACGTTCGCAACGTCGGCACCGTAGCTATCGTACATAAGCTTTGCCAAGGTGAGCGTCTCCTTGATCTCCTCTACACTCCCTGGCCACCCGAAGCCGCCGCCGCTTATGTTGTCGAGCTCGTCTTCGGAGAGCTCCTCCCCGTCGCGTGCGATGCCAAGCGCCTCGTTGATGATGCGCACCTTCTCCTCGGGCGTCTGCGCCTCCTCGATGCGTCGTTGCTGGTCCTCGGTGAGGTTGAGCTCATTGGCCATGGTCGCTTCCCTTCCTAACGTTCAAGCCGGATTTTGCTGTCACAAATTGTATGCATGATGCGGCGAATCGTCTCACAGTTTTTTGCCCCAGTCGACATTTACCACCAACGTGCCCACGACTATGAGCGCGAGCGCTACCACCAGCGCGGGGAGTTGGCCGATGGGAATGGCCTCTCCCAACACGACAACGGAGAAAGCCACGCCAAACATGGGGATGAGCGGTCGGTATACTGCCACGCGCGACACAGGGTTGTGCTTGAGCAAAGAGGACCAGAGCGAGAACGCGACCGCCGAGAGCATGCCGAGGTAGCACAGCACTCCCAGAGCCAAAGGCGAGCAAGCGCCTACGCGTCCACCCAACGCCAGGCCGATGGCCACCAGCGCTAGGCCGCCACACACGAACTGCCAGCCCGTGAGGAGAAGAGGATCGCCCGCGGCGGAGTACCGGCGCATGAGGCAGGCCGCGCAACCACCGGCGACGATCGAAGCCAACACGAGGCCCTCCCCCATCCACGACCACGATCCGAGCGCACCTCCGCCGCGCAACGTCACCAGCGCCACACCGCCGACGCCCAGCAGGCACCCAACCAGCTTGCGCGCGGTGAGCCGCTCTTGACGGAACACCAGCGTGGCAAGAAGCATCTGGATAAAGACGGAGGTCCCTTGGACCAGCGATGCGTTCGTGCCCGAAGCGTGGGCAAGTCCCAAGTAGAACGGCGCGTATTGCAGGGCTGTCTGCGAGAGACCCAAGAGCGCGATAGGCAGCAAGTCGTCGCGGGTAGGCACGGGAAGGCGTCTGCGTGCGACGAAGGTTCCTGCAAGCACAAACAAGCCTGCTAGCATGAAACGCATTCCGGCAAATAGGAGTTGTCCCGTTGGGCTGCTCGCAGGAATCTGAAACAGGTCGTAACCCGTCTTCACGGCCGCAAAGGCGCTGCCCCACAGCGCGCAGCTTATCGACGCAAGCGCGACCACCACGAATGGTCGCGACAGCGCAGACCTCTCCTCCATCCTGTTCCTCCCACCACGGTTGACTTTGCGAGCACTGACAAGTCCCCATGGTAGACCAAAAGGTGAGGGGGTCGAACCCGGCACCGTTATTCTGTAGCAGGAGCAGTAATGCAACATGGCTTCTTTGATGTGGCGAATGCAGCTGGCATTGTTTGAGCAAACGCTTGGCCCCAATGGCGAAATGCCATTGGGGTCAAGCGTTACATCAGTGCCCATGGGTTCTTATGCGTTGGGACCCCATATGTTGATGCGCTGCTCGGGATCGAGGTACATGCCGTCGCCCTCCGTAACGCCGAGCTTCTCGTAGATCGGGTCGAACATCTGTGCGTTGACGTTTATGCGAAGGTTGTTCAAGGGATGGGTGTCGAGGAGCTGAGTAGCCATCGTCTGCTGCGGAATCACCTGTGCCCAGCCATTCGAAATCGTGGAGAAGAACTTGTC
>CACXDP010000409.1 GCA_902766445.1 uncultured Coriobacteriaceae bacterium | reverse complement strand
TGCTCGACGATGATGCCGACGCGCTGGTTGATGTTGGTGTCGTCGAGCTCCGCGACGCGCGCGATCTCGCGCTTGGCCTTGGCCGTCTGCAAGAGCGGGTCGTCCTCCACGGCCTTGCTCACCTGGTAGTACGTGCGGTACTCGAGGTAGTTCTTGAGCACATCGAGGATGAAGCCCTCCTCGATGGCCTGCTTCATCGAGTAGGTGTGGAAAGCTCGCTGCAGGTCGGGATTTTTCGGGTCAACGGCGCCGAAGAGCTTGAGCGTGCGGGCCTTGGGCGTCGCCGTGAAGGCGAACACGCTCATGTTCGCCCTCTTTCCGTGGCTGCGCACTAGCCGCGCATAGGTGTCCGTGACGTCCTCGTCCCTGCCCGCCTGCTCGCCGCCCACGGCATTCTGGATGGCCATGAGGTTGCGGCCCGCCGTGGAGTTGTGCGCCTCGTCGATGATGACGGCGAAACGCCGGTCGTTGAGCTTGCCCGCGAGCTCGTCCACGTAGAGGAACTTCTGCAGCGTGGTCACGACCACCTTAGCCTTCCCCTCGAAGAGGGCATCCGAGAGGTCCGCCGAGGTGCAGTTCTCGCCCATGACCTTCACGACGCCCGTCGTGCGCTCGAGCGACTTGATAGCCGCCTGGAGCTGCCGGTCAACGACCTTGCGGTCGGTCGCCACGATGACCGTATCAAAGACTTGGTTGCCGTCGACGCCATGCAGGGACGATAGGCGATGCGCCAGCCACGAGATGGTGAAGGTCTTGCCGGAGCCCGCGCTGTGTTGAATCAGGTAGTTAAGCTCGCTTCCGCTTGTGCTCACGCTCTCGAGCATCCTGTGCAGGGCGTCGCGCTGGTGGTAACGCGGGAAGATGACAGCCTCCTTGAGCACGCGCCTGTCCTTGGCCTGGTCGTACTCCTCCTTGCGGGAGACGAACACGAACTTGGTCAAAAGTTCGATGACAGAGTCGAACGCGAGCACGTCGTCCCAGACGTAGTGCGTCGGGTAGTCGCCACTGCCGTCATCCACCGGGTTGCCCTTGCCTTGGTTGATGCCCTCGCCGCGACCTCGGTTGAACGGCAGGAAGTGGGTTCTCTCGCCGTCCATCCTCGTGGCCATGTGGCACTCCTCGTCGTCCATCGCGAAGTTCACGATGGTCCCGACCTGCCACTCCAAGAGGCGGTTCTTGTGGTCGCGCTTGTAGGTCCACTGATAGACCGCGTCGCGCCACGTCGAGCCGTCCGGCTGGTACTTGAGCTCGAATGCGGCCCACGCGAAGCCGTTCACGAACAGCACGAGGTCGATCCGCGAGTCTTTGTCAATCCAGACCTCCTCCATCACGGAGAGCCGGTTGGCCTCGTACTTGGCTGTAAGCTTCGGGTTCAGGTCCGACGCCGGCCTTCCGTAGAGCAGGTCCACGTGGACGCTGTTGATGTCGATGCCACACCTCAGCACATCAACCTGCGCCGAGCCCTTGGCGCGGCACGCCTTCTCGTACTCGGAGACGACGACGTCGATGGTGCGGTCCCCGTACGTGCGCCGCAGGGTCGCGAGCGCGTCGGGCTGCGTGTCGCCAAGGAACTCTTCGAGCATGCCACGATCCACCGCGTGGTCGCGATCGTAGTGTTGCGACGCCTTGCGCTCGTGCCAGTGCGCGTCGGTGCAGAGCGAGTCGATTATGGAGCGCTGGAACCCCAGCTCGCCGGTTGATCGTGCGGTGCTCATGAGGTCAGAACCTCCTCCTTTTCATCCACCTTAAGCGTGAAGTCACTGGTCCCTGGCACTACTCACCCTTGTAGAAGCCGTTTTCGCTGTCCGTCCTCCAAACTTCGTACATCTCCAGATAGTGCTCCTTGATGAATGCCTGAATCTTACGGACCTCACGGTCGGTGAGGACGCCCCTTCTTTGAACCACGGAGCTTCCGTCGCTCTTCACGAAGAACTTCGCGGAGCCAGACTCCGTTAGTTTTGAGTCACTTGCATGGACGTGCATGCACTCGATGATGCAGAACGCGGTGTAGTAGAGGTAGTAACCACATATTTTGTACTTGAAGTACTTTGGCATGGCTAGTCCTCCATGTATTTCGAGTCACGTTGCCATATGCTCTGGACCAACGCCTGCTCCATCTCATCCATGTTGCTCTCAACCATGGTGCCATCGGCGGTTATAACTGTAGCGGAAAGGCCATCGTTGGTGTTGAAGACGCGAATCAAGTCGCCCTCTCTGGTGAAGGCGTATCCTCTCACTATCATGTCGGCGTTATCGGCTATCTGTTTGATTTTCTCCTCAGGCATGTGCTATGCGCACCTCCCTTATCCCGCGCAAATATGCCCGCGCGTCCATGTACAGGTTTTCCAAAATGTATATTAAGTCGATATAGTCCTCGTATACTCCTTTAACCCTGCCCCTACACTCCACAACAAGGTAGCCGTCGTCCCACTCCTTGACGGAAAGATACTCGATGAGGTCCTTGCCGTGCAAAAAGGTTATCGTTCTCCCGTTGTATTCGAAAGCCGTGTATCGCCCTCTGTTGCTCAGGATTGCGCAACCATCGGAATTGTCGATGATGTGGCGCTGGAACCCCAGCTCGCCGGTGGATCGTGCGGTGCTCATGGCACTAAACCTCCTCAAGCCACTCGGTAAGCTTTTGCCGGAGCGGCTTTTTGTCGGGCACGCAGAGCCTGAAGGTGACGACCCTCATGACAGGAGGGGAATTGTGCAATCGCCGATTGCACAATCTCACTGCCGGCCTCTTCGAATTGTCTATTCGGCGATTGGACAATCTGAGGTGCGCGGTCTTGGCCGTTTTGTTCCTCTTCCACAATATAGCGTCCCAGCTCAAAGGACGTGAGAACCGTTGCATAGTTTGACATCTGGCCAATGTAGGATCGAGCCCCACTTACGAGCGCGCTGGCTCGCTCGCAGAGTTCCTGCAAGCTTATTTCGCGCGCATCCGCAATCTGAATCTCGTCAGGCATGCGTTGGCACCTCCTTCTTTCCGGTAACGTAGGCGAAGATGAGCGCGCGGCGGTAGTCGTCGAGGCGTTCAAGCTGTCGCGTACGGGTGTCGATTACGGAGTCGATTGCGGCACAACGCTCGTCGAGGTAGTCGGCTATGCGTTGCTGCTCGGAGAGAGAAGCGAAAGGAACTGGCACTTGCTTTAGTGTGACGATCTTCATTTCAGCAAATGTCGTTCCAGAAGCATACAGCTCATAATTAAGTTGCAGCTCACTCGCCAACGCATATCGCAGAAAGCGTCCCTCTGCAAGCGCGTGATTCGGACGGATCCATAGCACGCGGCCATCTTTGAAATAGAACGGCTCATCGTTGTCAACATGCCAAATCTGACCTTCATAACAGATGGATGGTAGCAATAAATCCCCGACACTAACCTTTCCAGTTTGACCTACCAAACGTTCATAGTGTTCATTTGTGATGTATAGGGACGGTGTATCAAACTTTCCTACAGCTTTTGCGCCTATCTCCGTTCCTCGAAAAAAAGGTATCCCGGAATCGACTAGCTCGTTAGTAAAGACCCTTGTACTTGAGCCAACCCATGCCATATGGCTTAGTTTTACTTTGGGTGCGTCGGTTAAACCGGTGACTACAGCACGGTGGATGGTCGCCTTGCGCAGACGCCGTAGCGCCTCGATCTGGTCCTCGATGGTACTCCTGACCTCGTCGATGACGGTGCAGCGCTCGCCGAGGTAGTTGGCGATACGCCGTTGCTCATCCAGCGGAGGATAAGGGATGGGGACTTGAATGAAGTTGGCATACCGAAGCGCCTGTCCATCGCGAACCAAGTTCGATGTTCTCTGTAGTGACTGGATATACCGATGAGACTTGAATAGGTACTTGTAATAGCCATCAATTATCGGCCATCCCTGCCGCGGATACAAGGCGAGATATGCCGAGCTCATCTTCCCGCGATACTCGCTGTATTCGAGACCTCCTTGGAAGCTACGCATGCTAATCACAAAGTCACCGGACTCTACGTGCTTTAGAATGTCCTCGTCCTTGATGACCTTAACGGTCTTGTAGCTAACCACGTCGTCGTAGCGTTCCTGCGGAATCATTCCAAACCTCTGTGACGCCGTTAGCATGACATCATCTTTACGTGCGCGTTCCTTACGAGCAACAAAGATGCCCTTTGAGCTCTCTACCGTCCACCCCTCGGGTATCTCACCAATCCACTCGATACCGCTATCTTTCATCTCCCTCACACTACTCACCATCCATGAGCACCCTGAGGCCGGCGTCGGCTTTTGCGTCGAGTGCCAGCACTTCGGCGAGCACGTCCTCTGGATCTTCGGGCACCTGGTACTTGTAGAAGTAGCGCGTGAACGGTATCTCGGCACCCGTCTTGATGACGGGGTTCTTGGCGGCCAGGTTCTCGTCGAAGGTCACATGAGCGTCGGACACGTACGGATAGACCTCGCGCGCCATGTACTCATCCACGTCGGTGAGCAGCGGCACACGCTCGGTGTCCTTGGTGGATGCGTCGTAAATGACATTGCCACGACGGTCCTTCTGGACAGGCGCCGTCTCGTCGCGCTCGGACAGGGCCTCGACGATCTTCTTGCGAAGGGCCGCCGTCACGTCGCAGCCCAGAAGGACCTTGCGCAGGTGCGCGTCGAACGCCTGCGGATTGTCGAAGACCTCGCCACCCGTGTCCGCCCGCAACGCCTCGACGATGGCGTCGTAGGTGGGCTTGCCACCCATGAGCGTCGCGAGCCTCTTCTCCTCGCGCGGCGTGAGCTCGGCCTTCTCCTGCAGCTTTGCGATGGCGTCCTCGTCGTACACGCCGTTCAGCGTGCGTCCCGCGAGCATCGCATCCAGGCGCTCCTCGGTGATGGCGTAGTTGCGACGCATGGGCTGGATGACCGTGTACTCGCGGTACTCGAACTCTCGGTAGTCGAAAATCTTCACGCGAGGGTCGGAGTCGTCGAACTCGGAGTACAGCCGCACTATCTCCTCGCGGTCGGCCTTCGTGAGCTCGTAGCGCTTCTCGCCCTGGTTCTTGCGCATGGGGTGGCGTATCTCGGTGGCGTCGATGAGCTGGACCTTGCCACGCCTCTCGGCCCTCTTGTTCTTCGAGATGACCCAGAGGTAGACGGCGATGCCGGTGTTGACAAAGGACGAGGGCGATATGGCGATGATGGCCTCGAGCAGGTCGTTCTCCAGAAGCCAGCGGCGGACCTCGGACTCTCCGGAGCCTGCGTCGCCGTTGAAGAGAGGGCTGCCGTTCTCGACGATGACGGCACGGCCATCGCCAGAGAGTTTGTTCACGGCGGCCTGAAGGAAGAGCAGCTGCGAGTCGTTCTTCTTGGGCAGGCCCGCAGGCCAGCGATGCCGCTGCGAGTGATTCTTGTCCTCGCCATTGACGTAGCGCTCCTGGTTGGGGTCGGATGCGCCCTTGCCGCCCCACTCTGACCCGAAGGGCGGGTTCATGATTGCGAGTCGCATGCTTGCGTCCGGCCAACAGTCGGTCATGAGCGTGTTCGCGAGGCGGAAGTTCGTGGGATCCTGTCCGCGAATCAGCAGCTCCGCGAGGCCAACCGCATGGGTCTGCGGCATCACCTCCTGCCCATAGCACTTCACGATTGCCTGAGGGTTGTATCGCTTGATGTAGCTTTCCGCGGCGGTCAGCATACCGGCGGTGCCGGCCGCCCCATCATAGACGGTGATGACCTTGCCGACGTCGTAGGTGTCTTCCGCCCCCTCAGCAAGGGCGAGAGCGACCATGGTCCGCACGATGTCACGACTCGTGTAAAACTGTCCGGCCTCGACGTTCTCGTAGAATCTCCGAATGAGGTCCTCGAAGATACCGCCCATGCGTGAGCTGTCAAAACGTTCGGGATAGAGATCCATCGTCGCAAAGTTCTGCACGACCGGGTACAGGCAGTTCCGCTCGTCCATACGCCTGATATGAGCGCGTAGGTTCAATCCGTCAAAGATTTCCTGCACGTTGTCTGAGAAGCCGTCAAGATAAGCGTCGAAGTTGGACGCAAGGTTGTCTGAATCGTTCAAGAGCTCTGCGAGTGTAAACTCGCTTACGCAGTAGAAGGAGAGCTTGGCGTCACGACACAAGGCCTTCGGCGCCCGCCCCGGGTCGGCCTTGTATGCAGTCAAGACCTTACCCTTGGTTGGCTCCAGCGTGCACTCGAGGCGGCGCAGCACCGTCATGGGGATGATTACGTCGCCATACTTGTCGGGCATGTATGTGCCACGAAGCACGTTGGCGTTCGCCCAGATTCGGTTCGCCTCATACGTTATGTCCTCGGTCTCCTCGACCCAATAGTTTGCATCCATACCCACACATCCTCTTAATGCTTAGCTATTCTATGGCGAGAGTAGCACCGCTTCACCCGTCAGCCCCACGTCCTGGCCCCGTTAGGCGGCGAACAGCTCGTCGAGCTCCTTCAGCGCCTCCCTGAAGCTGTTGTTGGTTATCTTGAGCCCGTTCGAGTCACGGGCCTCGATGACTGGAGGGTAGGACTCCGGGTGGTCCTTCATGCGCTGGATTGCGCTCGAGGCGTCACCTCTCCCCTCCACGCTGTGGTGCATGGGCCCCACGATGACCGCGCTATAGCTCGAGTTGCATGTAGCCAGCCCATGGCAAAGCGCGTAAGGTACCTCGTGCAGATCGCCCCCCACGTCGTAGGCATGCACAAGCCCTCCGCCCGCGCGCGAATCGGACGCGTACCAGTTCAGTAGGCCGCCGTGCCCGTCCATGGCGTCCGGCGCGAAGGAGGCGCGCTCATGCAAATTGGCGTTGCCGTACTGCTGGCTATGAGCTCAACTATGCGTTTCAGGGCGTTTTCGAGCGCCACATAAACCTTGTTCCCGAGCATGCCCGCCTGCGGGCACTGTCTGACGCGGGCAAGCTGATGCTCAATGAAGCGCCGGAATATCCGCGCGGCTTCCTAGCAGCAGTTGCGGATGCAGGTGTCCGAGCAATCGCAGGTCTCGTCTAAGCTATTGAAGGTGTCGGTGACCTCGGTGCCGCCGGCGACTTGCCTGAGCTCGTCGTCGCTGAGCTCGATCGGGGTGTCCTCGGATGCCTTCGTCTCGGTGTACTCCCTGACCTCCTCCACGGTGGCCTCGCAGTCATGCAGCTTCAGGAAGTCCTCAATCTTGTCTGCCTTCATCGCCTCGACGAAGGTCTTCTTCAGCTCGTCGCTGGCAATGATCTCGCCGTAAAGCTCCTGCACCGTCTTCATATGATTAGCCTCCCCAAACCAACACCACCGCAAACATGTCCGACCGAGCGCTTCTGTAGCTGCGAACTCCCAGGCCATCAGAGAATATTATTTTAGCGTTGCCGGACGAAACTGTAAATCTGGGACGGCGAAACGTTGATGCGGGGGTGGCACTACTCATGCATCGGAATGCATGCCGTCTTGTTGCTGGCCATACCATGCCGTTGCCACCTGTAATCGAGCGTTAAGCGAACGTCTCTGCGGCACGTTCGCAGCGAGAAGGCTCGCGCATGGGGTTGAAGTGGTAGGTCGCGCGATGCCTGGGGCAGGATTTGAACCAACGACCTCCGGGTTATGAGGGCGTAAAGACGACCCGACAGTGCATGACACGAAACGACAAAAGTACCTTCTACCAGCCCTTTTCGAT
>CACXDP010000408.1 GCA_902766445.1 uncultured Coriobacteriaceae bacterium | reverse complement strand
CGGGGTTCCAACTTCTTCTTCGAGCCATCCGAGCAGAGTCTTTGCCGCAACTTCGCCCGCTTTGTGCGAGTTACGATTGGACTTACGGTTCTTTTGCACATACCCGCCTGTAGTTATCTGTTGCAACGAAGGTCTCATGAATTCAAGCAGCGCAGCTGCTGACGAAGGATGCATCTTAGCATCCACATTAATCGGGTTGTTTGCCAGTGATTGAACTACAAACTCTTTAACAGCCTCCCGTCTAGTCCGCTTATTCCCAGAGGTGTATCTCAAAAGACCCGTCACTATGAAGTCCAAGGTACCTGGCGCACTTGGCTGTGCCAATTCAAGCGCAAACAAACTAAGCAGAGCATGCATCGTACGCAGGTTAGCATTTCGTCTGACGCTCCGCACCTCGAGAAACGCTTGATAGGCGGCTATGGGATCATCAACACTAGCGGCATACAAGTATAAAGGTTCTGACACTGCAAGTTCGAACCCATCAAACAAGTAGCCAACCATCTCGTCAGTTATACCAATCTCCCTTGCTAGGCAGACCCAAGCATTCTTGAACTTCCTCTTGTCGCTTTTAGCACACTTTTCTCCGCCCTTAATCTTTTCAATGATTTCCCGCAATTGTGTGCGGAATTTTTGTTCGCCAGTATGAATCGGCTGCTTGTGAGACATCGCCTTGTAGTCCTTCCGTAGAGTCAGCTCGCAGCGAGCCCACGAGCGTATTCCGTGAGCGCATCCAGGTCTTTTCTAGTTGGTAGGCCCAAGACATGGGCAACCCTCTGGATTTCGGAGAAAGGCTTGTTGGAGACAAAGATACCCCGCTCTTGTTCGTTTACCTGTCGATCAGGGTAGCGATCAATCAGGTAATCCAGGTCCTCGAGACTCCATGCGAAATCACATTCGTTGAGAAAGCGTCGTTTTGTCATCCAGTTCCACACTTGCCCACACCCGAGTTCCATGGCTTTCCGCACTACTTGCTCGCTGGAAAGCCATGGAATAATGAACCGCCACTCACGCCAGCCCTCGCCATACAGGTGGAACCAAGCATCCAAAAGGGTTTTCTCCCACACGGCGCGGCGAGAAATTGACTGATGCTTGTCAGAAACGGTAGCAATAAGTCTTGTTGCGATAGAGTCAGAATCGTAGGGATGGATGCGGTCTTCGGAAATTTTCGAAGACGGCACATAATAACTACTCTTCGCATTCCTGTGGTACCTAGAAGTAGCTTTAGGATGAACGCCATGTGGAATGTTATCCCTAAGTTTCTTGCGCTGCTCCTCTGTGTAGAAGGGGCCTACTGGTGTTCGGTTGTACTGTCCCTCAGTCTTCACTTTCTGACGCTTCTTTCGATTGATGGTCGCTAGCAAGTGGATTGCCATCCCAGACGAAAACTATAATCCTCACTGGAGTCCTCTAGCGGCTTCAATCAGGCTCTCAATGGCTCGCATGGTTTCATTGTAATCCGTGAAACGTCCCCAACTTAGCCTTACGGCAGATTTAGCACGTGCCCTGCCAACGTTCATCGACATTAGTACATAGCTAGGCTCGTACGAATCGGAAGTGCATGCGGAGCCGTTCGATACTGATACACTGTGTCGCGAAGCTATCATTAGGGCTTCAGATGAAACATCCTCAAAACTGATGTTTAGACAATTTGGGACTCTATGATCGGACGACCCATTCACCTTATAGCTGATCCCGCTTGCTTCAAGCGCCTCAAAAATACCAGCTAAAACTCTTTGTTCCACGATTTGGTCTTCCTGCCAACCGTTCTCGCAAAGAGCACATGCTTTGCCGAATCCCGCAATCAATGCAACAGGGAGTGTGCCAGATCGAAGCCCCATCTCCTGCTCACCTCCGAACAACAAAGGAGCGATTGGCGGCCTTGTGTAGTCCTTGGTGCGCAGGAGAAGCGCACCGATACCTTGTGGGCCGTACATCTTATGAGCAGAAACTGAAAGCATGTCATAAGCTAAACTTTTGACTTCATCGACAAGTTTTCCAAAGCTCTGTGCTGCGTCGATATGAAAATAGACCTCAGGATAATCCCTTCGAATAGCATCGCCAATCTCTCGAACAGGTTGGATAACGCCTGTCTCGTTGTTGACATGCATAATAGAAACAACCAAAGTGTTATCGCGAATACGACCCAGCACTTCATCAACTGAAACCACGCCGTTAGCCATAACGGGCACGTACTCTATAATGAAACCTCGCTCTTCAAGTGATTTCGCAACATTGAGAACAGCTTTGTGCTCGATGCAGGACACTAAAACATGAGTCCTTCCCGTTTTAAGACCGTACTCTGCCAAACCTCCGACAGCCAGATTATCACTTTCGGTTGCACCGCTCGTAAATATAACATTATCAGGATTAATATCTGCTAAATGAGCAACTTCCTTGCGCGCCTGTTCTACAATTCTACGACAGCTGTCACCTTCAAAATGAGTACGGCTGCCAGCATTGCCGGTATGATTTATATAGACGTCCATCATTACATCTATAACCCGAGGATCGACTGGTGTCGTAGCGTTATAGTCTAAATATGCCATTGAGCACCCCTCACTCAAAACCCAGCCTCAGCAAGTCATCAATCGAGCGAATGAAATGTGTTCCGGACAAATATGCGATTCCTCTTTCTAAATG
>CACXDP010000407.1 GCA_902766445.1 uncultured Coriobacteriaceae bacterium | reverse complement strand
TGCGAGTCCATGAGTGACTGAGCATTAAAAACTCTAGCTTCACCGTCGGCAAACCATACGATAATCTCATAGCCATCAAGAGGCTGCACGGCGGCAATTCTTTTGAACATGTCTATCCAATCGGTCAAAGCCTTATGGTGAGATGAATATTACTTCATTCTTGTGCTTTTAGCTAGTTTAATCTCTGCCAAGTTGTCATTTTGCACAATAGGTACGTAACATTACATCAAACGACAACAAACCAAGGGGATGAGCGTGCCTCTTCCATTGGTGAGCGGGATTTCACTGGCGGCAGACGGATGAATATGGACGGCTAGCGGCATGGCGGCCTAGGCACTGCGCAGCTGACAGGTGAAGGTGGCCGTGCCAGCCTTCCACGTCGCGCGAATACTGCCCCGATAGCGCGTGCAGATGCTCTCGGCAACCGAAAGCCCGATGCCGTAGCCGCCCTCGTCACTATGGGATTGGTCATCACGGTAGAAGCGTTCGAAGTAGCGGTTGAATTGTGAGGCCTTGCCATTGGCAAAGGTGTTGGAGACTGCGAGCGTCACGCGACCCTTACGCGGCGACGAGGTCTGTACCCGCACCAAGCCGCCTTCGTCGCAGTACTTGATGGCGTTGTCCACCAGCAGCGTACAGAGCTGCTGTATGGCACTCTCGTCGGCTACCATGAGAACATTCTCGCCGAGCACGCACTCCAATTGCTTTTGTTCCTGCACCACCAGCGCCCGGAACGGCTTCACCGACTCAGCCACGATACGGCTGACATCGACCTCAGCCACCTGCGAGCGGTCCTCCCGCTCGGCCGATCGAGCAATCATCACAAGGTTCTGCACGAGTCCGTCCATGCGGTCGACCTGCCCCATCGTGGACTGCGTCCACTCGCTCTCGCCCTGAAGCATCTCGATGACCTCGGTATTTGCCCGAATGACGGCAAGCGGAGTCTTGAGCTCATGACTCGCGTTGGTGATGAACTGCTTCTGTTTGCGGGCGTTCTCGATCTCGGGCTGGACGGCGCGACCCGAGAGAAGCACAACGAGCAGAAATACCCCTACCACGCCGAAACAGCTGATGAGGAGGGTGTTCCACGCGACGGCATTATTCACCTGCATCTGGAAAGAACAGTCAAGGAACGCGACGACCGTCATATCATCGCGCACTTCGCCGACGCGGTAAAAGAACGTGTCGGTCATTCCCAGGTTGAGCAGCTTGACGGTAAGGCTGTTTTCGTAGGCGTCTATGGCTTCGCGCGCTAACTTGATGGCTCGCTTCTCTCCCACCGACTTCATGTGTTTGTGCTCAACCTGCACGGGATTGCCCTCGGAATCAAAGACGACCGAAAAGTAACGAGCCCCATAGATGAACTCTGGCGTGAGACCCACGAACTCGTCCGTCGCGCCGATGCGATCGTCGTTGTTTTCCGGCTCGGGCAGAGTGCCGCCGTTGTCGATTATGAGCTGCAGCGCGTGACCGGCCTGGATGCGCAGCGACCACTGGTTGGAGAGCGCCGTTGCTGCACCCATAAACAAAATCACGAGGAAGAAGGACAACGACGCAATGAGGATGAACTTGCGGCGGAGCTCGTTGATGGCGGCAGAGTTCATGCAAGGACCCTATCTGTCGAGTCCGGGTCGGTGACCAACCGATAGCCCCCGTCCACACTCGATACCGTGACATTCGAACCCACCCATTTGAGCTTGCCACGCAAGTACGACACATAGAGGGTGAGCGTGTCGATGTCAGCATCCGGCTCGGCGTGCCACACGTTGCCGAGTAGGAACTCGCCGCTCAGGAGGTGGTCGGCGTTCTTTACGAAGGTTTGCATGAGCTCGAACTCCTTGACCGAGAGCCTCACGGTATTTGCAGCCGAGAGCTCAAAGGTGTCGGCGTTGAGCGAGACGTCGGCAAAGGAGAGGCGTTCGACCGTGTAGTCCTCGCGACGGCGTGTCATCGAGCGCACGCGAGCCAGCAGCTCCTTCATGGCAAAGGGCTTCGTGAGGTAGTCATCGGCCCCAGAGTCGAGGCCGACCACACGGTCGTCCACCTCGGCCTTGGCCGTGAGCAAGAGGACCGGCGTAAAAACACCCGAGGCGCGCAGCTCGCGCAACACCTGGAGGCCGTCCTTGCGTGGCATCATGATATCGAGAATGATGCCGTCGAAGCCCTGCTCACGGATGCGGTCGAGGGCTTCTTCGCCATCGAAGACCGGGCAGACCTCGTAACCCTCATGCTCGAGCACCGTGGTGAGGGCGCGATTGAGGTCACGCGTGTCTTCGGCGAGCAAAAGGCGTACGCTCATGAGTCATCACCTCCGAGTATGGCATCGCGCAGGGTCTGCATCGAGACGTCGGTGGAGGCGAGCTCGTCGGCGCAACGCTTGAGCTCCTGCACGATGAGGCGTTGGTTGCCCTTGTGCGGCTTCTTGTACTGCAGGTGGTGCTCAAGTGCCGCCCAAGTGTCCATCGAGATCGTACGCAGCTGCACCTCGGCGTAATAGCCCTGCTGCGATCGGACTATCAGGTGGTAGCTGCGATATCCGTTGGGCTTGGCATGGCGAATGTAGTCGCGTTCCTCGACGATGTCGAATTCGGGGTCGTCGGCGAGGTGATCGCGGATGGCGTACACATCGTTGAGGAACGCGCAGACGATGCGGATGCCGATTGCGTCGTAGAGCTGAGTGAGCGCGGCTTCGGTGGTCTGCGGCAAACCCTTGCGACGAAGCTTGTCGCGCATGCTGTCCTCCGACTTGATGCGGGCAAGCATGTGCTCGACGGGATTGATGCCCATCTCTGCCTCCATGCGGGCGCGCAGGCTCTCCACACACTGCACGAGACGATCGAGCACGGCCTCCATCTGCGGAAGATGCGTACCGTAGATGCTGGCAGTTGTCGATTCAGGGGTCTCGTGTGGCATCAAGCATCGGCTCCTTCGTTCGTGGGTATTAATGCTTGTACCCACGCAGGGTAAATCGTAAACGCGAGGCTCGGGACAGGCCCGGATCATGCGGAGGCGGCGTGATGATGCCGTTCGCGGGCCATTGTTGACCGTTGGGGATAGTTGACCACGTTTTCATGGTCATTTGGGAGGAAGAGCACTATAGTAAGAGTCGTCAAGAGGAACCGCACGAGAGGCGGACGACCAAGGAGGTGGTGCCAGTGAACAGTGAAACGATACATAGGGGTGTCCCGCGGCTGGCATCGCGAGTCCCGTCTTCGGTTTGAGGCCATAGCAGAGCAGGCCATCGTAGGCGATACAAGCATCGCAAAGTCAGTTAGAAGTCGACATTCGGAAGAACCGGTGTAGCCGCGCAGGAGCCAGAGCATCGTAGGGATGCTGAGCAGGGGCATACTTCATACCGCGTTATCCCGTAAGTGGAGGTGAGTCCGGTGGGCTCACAAGAGGAGTCGCACGAGGCGACAGAGGTTTGAGGTTTCAGCGGGCGGTCTTCGGGCCGCCCGCTTTGCCGTATGGGTGACCGAGGAGTGACGGGGAAACGTCCCGCCGTTCCCCAGAAAGTGAGGCGCCCCGCCAGGGTGTCTTTCCCGGCGGGGCGCTCCGTATGAGCGATCCGTTCGCTTGAGTGGGGCCTATGCTTGCGGGTGCGCTGCCCGATAGGCAAGGGCCGCCTGGTAGTAGTGCCACAACGCCGTCATGGAGCCGCACGCGTGCTCGTCATTCTTGTAGGCATCGGAGGCCATGGCCGCGTTGGCGTAAGCGAGGGCCGAAACCTCGACGGTCGCCTGATCGCTCCCACCCGCGTCAATGCTGATGTTCCACTGGTTGCCGAGCTGGTGAGCCGCGATGCCGGTAAGAGCTACGCGCCACTTGCCACCCGCGAGCTTGGTCACCCCAAGAGCTGTGCCGTCCGCAAGCTTGGCCGTGACCTTGCTGGCGCTCGGGGCCGTGGCGGTCACGTTGATCGTTGTCTGCGACTCAAGGCTGAGGCTCGCCGTCAACTTCTCCACGTCAGAGTTCTCCAAGTGCTTTGTTGTGCCGTATGCGCTGAGTTCGCTTGCGGCGGCTGCCATGGCCTGCCCGTCGATAACCGGCGCGCTCGCATCCATCTCGTGGGCACTCGGTATGGCAGCGTAATCCTCGCCAATCTTCCAGCTGCGGCTATCGCTCAGGAAGAGCTGCGCCCAGTGGCCGTAGTCCGCGACGGAGCGCACGAGAGCCACCGTCTCATCGTCGTATGTCCCGTCGCTGAGCACTGCCTGGAGATAATCCTTCACGGAGTAGGTCTTGCTCGTCTCGAGGCCGTCGCCCCAGTGGTAGGTGGCCACGACCTCGTCGGCCATCTGGATAGAGCTCAGCGAACAGGTGAAGCCATACCCGGTGCCGTCTTTGCTACGGACGCTCGGGTCAAAGGTTGCATCGGGGCGCTCGCGCCCGCCAGCCGTAAAGGTCATGTAACCAGACTGCCTCTCCTCGTCGGTGAGTGCCGAGAGCTTCATGAAGAAGCGCAGGTTGATGGTGCCGTTAAGGACAAGCGCCGCGCTTTGGAAGGTGGGCTTGGTGTCGGAAACGTCGGTCAGGTAGCCGGGGTTCTCTTCGCCGCCGTCCACGCGGGCGTAGGTCCCGTCCACGTGATCGGCATCGTACGCCGTTCCCGCGCCGCCCACGAGCGAGGTGCAGCCAGAGAACATTTCCGTCCCCGGCCCGATGTTCGTGGTGTCCCAGCCCTCGCCGACCACTATCTTGGCGAGCGAGGAGCAGCCCTTGAACATTTGATACATGCTACGGACGGATGACGTCTTGAAGCTCGAGAGGTCAAGCGTCGTGAGCGATGAGCAGCCGGTGAACATGGTATGCATGCCCTCGACGTGGTTAATCGCCGACGTGTCCCAGCCCGAGAGGTCCACCTCGGCGAGCCGCGTGCATTCGTAGAACAGGCTGCGCGTGGTCACCACGGAAGACGTGTCGAGAGAGGATAGGTCAAGCGACGTGAGCGCCGTGCAGTGCGCGAACATCGACCACATGCTCGTCACGGAGGAGAAGTCCAAGCCCTTGACGTCTGCCCGTTCCAGCTTCTCCCAATAGCGGAACATCTCGTACGCGGTATCCGTCAGCTTCGCACCTTTCCTGAACGTGACGGAGGTCGCCGACTGCTTGTACTGTCCGGTCACGGCCACCCATTCCGTCTGGGTAAACTTGCCGGCGTAGACGATGAGATCCGATCCGTTCCAAGTGTAGGGCGCGGTACCGATAAACCCGGACTCGACGAGACTGGCATCGGTCAGGTAGCCGGGGTTCTCTTCGCCGCCGTCCACGCGGGCGTAGGTCCCGTCCACGTGATTGGCATCGTACGCCGTTCCCGCGCCGCCCACGAGCGAAGTGCAGTCGAAGAACATGTCCGTCCCCGGCCCGATTTGCGTGGTGTCCCAGCCCTCGCCGACCAGTATCGTAACGAGGTTCGCGTCCTTGTAGAACATGTGGTACATGGTCGTCACATTGGACGTGACGAATTGCGATAGGTCGAGCAGCTTGAGCGAGGTGCACTGGTTGAACATGCTCCTCATGCTGGTGACGTTGCTGGTGTCCCAGCCCGAGAGGTCAATCGATCCGAGCCGGCCGCAGAGCGCGAACATGCCCTCCATGGTGGTCACCTGCGACGTCGAGAGATTCGAGACGTCGATGGTCTCGAGCGACGAGCAGCTGTTGAACATCCTGTACATGTTTTTGACGCTCGACGTGTCCAGGTTGCTCGCGTCCACGGAGACGAGCTTGTTCCACTCGAAGAACATCTCGTACGCGCTGTCCGTCAGCTTCGCGCCTTCCTCGAACGTGACGGAGGTCGCCGACTGCTTGTACTGCTCGGTTTCGGTCACCCAATCCACTTGGGAGAACTCGCCGGCACCTACGACGAGCGTGGATCCGTCCCAAGTGTAGGGCGCGGTGCCGATGACGCCTTGGACCGTGCCTTCTTCGTCGTCGCCCTGGGTGGTGAGGTTGACTTCCGCGGCGGGGTTTTCGTCGGGGGTTGGTTCGATGGCTGAAGTATCTTCCACCTCGATCTCGGAAGAGTCGCCGTCCGTCGTGGGCCTTAGGGTCTCTTTCTGCGTCTGACCTTCTTGCTCAGCAATCGCAGGCTCGTCTGTGGCAGGTTGCTCGACACTTGGCAGATTAGGCGCTCCGGCCGAGTTCACCTCCTCTATCGCCTCGGCCAGCCCCACGGTGGGGAACAAACCGAGCGTTAGCGCAACCGTTAGCACGGCGCTTAACATACTTCTCGCACGTCCAAGCATGTCTACCTCCTTTTTTGAACGCAAAGACATTTGGGTCAGCTTAGCATAGGCGTAGATGCAAAAACTATTACGTATCAAATATCTGGGTGTTGGTCACAAGAAG
>CACXDP010000406.1 GCA_902766445.1 uncultured Coriobacteriaceae bacterium | reverse complement strand
GCGAATTATACACCACGCGCGCATAGAGGGAAGCCGTTATTCACAGCATCTCCGAACGGACTCGTTTCGAGCCCAAAAAGTGTGTCGATGATTTCGAAAAAGCGCAGGTAGACGGGGTGCGGGGTTCCGCCGCCGAGGTCGACACACTTTTTGGGCCCAAAATGCCCGAAAATCCGCCCCAAAAGCCCTCCCGTGCGCACCCATCAGGCCATCTAGCTGGGAAAACGTCGCAAAATCATCGACACACTTTTTTCGTCGCGCACACGCTCGCCCCATGCTCCAAGCCCGCCCACCGGTGCTGTGGGGCTTATGCCAACAGGCAAGAACGTCACGCCACAAGGCAGTCATGGAGCTAGACCCACAGCAGACAGCTCAGAGCAGCTGCGTCCTCGCTCGCTACCGCACGTCACCCGAGCCCCTAGACGCCTCCCACGTAGAACCTGTTCGCCACGCCGTCGAGCCTCACCGAGATCGCGAAGAATTCTTCGCTCATGTCGAGGGTCGTCACAGTGATGGCGTTGCCACCCATCCGATACGTCACGTCCGGTTGCAGGCACTGCCGAGTGCGAGCGTAGAGCGGCATGCCCGCGACCTCGTGCGGCTCGCCCGCAAAACCCGCGTCCTTGTTCCTGACGTACGAAAAGAACTGGTAGAGGTTCTGCGAGAGGACCTTCCCGCCGTGCATGCCGCCCGTCGTACTTGCGTACCACTTCGTATCGATGATGAGCACACGGCTGCCGCGCTCCAAAGTGATGTCCGTCTTCATCGCGGGTAGCATGGCGTCAACGTCGTCGTCAAGCGCTCACTTCACCCCAGCTGCATGCGCCTTCGCAATTCCGCACTTCTCTTGGTAGTATCCCAACACAAATTGCTCGAACAACAGGCCGTACTCCTCCTCGTGCAGGACGGTGGCAAGGTCCCTCTCGTCCTTCTCCGTGGTGAGGAGCATTCCCTCCACGACCAACCCACAGACTCCGATGAGCATTCGCAAGTTTGCGATCGATCTCCCCAGACGAATGTCTTCCCAACGGACCTCCGAAGGATCGACATCCGAAACACACGAGAGGTAGGACATGAGACGCCTGAGACTCGCCTTGCGCTCATCTCGCACCCTTCCATGTCTGAGGAGAAGCAGAGCCACCGACTTTACCGCCCGGTTGAGGGGATTGTCTGCGGTGAGCTCGCCAAACGTACATGATATGCGTCCATTCCTCACGGCGCGATTGCGCATCGTGCCCGCCACACCCACCCGCCCACGTATCGTACGGAGGTTCTCGGTTGTCCGTACGTATTCTCGGTGAAGCCCCCTTCTCACCTGAGCAGACAAAGACCGCGCAATGATAGAAGCAAAGAGATCATGCGCGTGGTCGAACTCCTCGGTTGCCAAGTCCTCGAACTCGCCGACCTGCGGGCATCTGAATGCGAAGGCCACCATGTAGTACACGTTGCGAATGGGAATGCCCTTGTCCTCGGTCACTGGAACACCCCGTGCAGCCTCGCGTCCCATTCGTGAACGCTGTCCGGACCGGCGGATGCGTCCGCGTCTGCGGGGCATCCTGCCAATGCCACGCCACCGCGGACGTTTACGGAGGCTAACCGTCCGTCTCTGCGGGGCATCCTGCCAATGCCACGTCACCGCGGACGTTTACGGAGGCTAACCGTCCGTCTCTGCGGGGCATCCCGCCAATGCCACGCCGCTGCGGACGTTTACGGAGGCTATCAGTCCGCCCCTGCGGGGCATCGCGAATCCACTGCTGGGTGCTATCGGTTTTGCCCAGGCGAGCCAAGCCACAGCAACACCGCCGTTGCCAGCCAAAGCCTCTGAGTCCACAAGACCCTCCTTGGCAAAGAGCGCCCGTTGCGCACGCCGCATCCCTAAACTCAGGCGCCACCACAGGATATATCCGTGACGGGAAAACCCGTGCGGCACGCTATCATATGGGTGCCGGCAACGTCCAGCCAAGGAGAAGGGAACCCACCTTGAAGAAGTTCTTTATGGTCACGCCGCAGCAGCCCGAGGGCATGCTACGCAGCCAACGCTACACGGCATCGGACAACGATGTCCTTGATTACGACGGGCAGACGCGCTTCCCCATCGTCCCGCTCATCAGCGGTTACACCACCAGCGGCGAGGGCGTGCAGGTGATCACCGTCACGTATGGCGCGCCCTCCAACTGCCAGAACAACCTCACCGTACTGCGGGCCGAGCTCGACGGTCTCTCCGCAGCCCAGGACCTGGACATCGATCTGGTCTCTGTCGACGTCCCGTTTGACGACAGCGTCGGAGCCCTCATCCACACCTGGCAGCTCCTCATCAGCCACATCGATGACGGGGACGAGCTGTACGCGTGCATCACCTTCGGCTCCAAGCCCGTGCCCATCATGCTCACCATGGCGCTACAGTACGGCTGCCGCATCAAGAGGGACGTCTCGATCGAGTGCGTCGTCTACGGGCAGATGGACCGCAGCCAGGACCCGCCCCTTGCCCGCATCTACGACGTGACCGCACTCGCCAAGCTCGACGAGCTCGTGCGCGTGCTTGCCGACATGCGGGTGGCAGAGCCGGAGTCCGCACTGCGCATGGTGCTTGACCTGGGGAGTGGCGAGAATGGGTAGGCACGAGGTCGATCAGTACGACCATCGGTTGATAGACAGCGGTGACGAGTCCCTCGAGTATCGCATCAACGAAATGGCCGTCGAGTATGCCAGTATTCGCGATAGCGACGGAAGCAAGGCGCAAAGGCTTGCGTTACGCACGGAACTGCTCACGCTATGCATTCGCCACTTTCGCGTCGTCGGTCAAGGCATGTCCGCCCGCGTCGCCTTCGATGATGTCCTCGTGGATGAGCTGTACTGGTGCCTCGAGCACTTCGACGCGTCGAAGGGCGACTTTACGCACCTCTTGAGGTTCCGATACAAGCGACAGAGCAAGTCAGCGGCCGACCGGGAGCACAAGTCGATGCAGATTTACGAGCCCTTTGACGAAGAAACACTTGAGAACGAGGCTGCGGAGGATCGGCCAAACTTGGAGGAGGGTTCGAGCGTTCACGTCAATGCCATGCTCGCGGAGTTTATTTCGCTCGTCACGGAGTTCCTCGACCACTTGCCGGACCGGAAGCACAACGAGCGCGCCAAGCTGTACCTGAGGATGAACTTCACCGAGTGGACGACGTATTCCGTGAAGACCCAGTCTGTCATCGATGACTGCGAACCCTTCGAGTCGCAGGAGGGGCACTTCTTCTCCGCCATGGAACTGCCCTTCCTCGATGTCTTCATGGCTGAACCCTGTCGCTCGATACGCGCGCTTTGGGGATGCGAGCTCAAGGAAGGCATGGGCACGATACTGCGCGTCGACGACCCGGCGTTGCAAGCGAAGAATCCTCCCGCGCCATGGAAGCTGCCCATTGGCGTTCATTTGGACTACGTCTCCAGCAAGGGCATCAAGGTGACGAGCGCGGTCATCAGCCAGCATCGCAAGAAGTTCGAGCAACTCAAGGAGATGATTGCCCAAAAGGAATGCCCCACTGACGCGAAAAACCTTGAGCAATTGTCCGCGCAAGCCTAAATCCCCTGCGTGGCGGCGGACTATTTAGTGAGGTCACGAAAGACGCCAATCCACAAGGAGGAGACATGCCAGTTAACAGCATCGTAGCGAGCACGGCCGCACTCAGCACTCGCACCGCACCAGCGCTTCTGACCATCGGGGCCCCGGCGGCAGTCGCCATCGTCGGCTGCTTCTGCTTCGTGGGCGTAGTCGCCATCTTGAGCGACAAGCAAATCGACGCCGACATCGCCAATCTCCGCTTCACCGTGTGCGACGGCACCGGGCACTTCAGGGGGTGATGCCAAAGGTACGCGGGGGACAGTCCCTCGCGTACCGTGCCTTTCCCTTCACGCTCGCTATAGCAGCTTCATGAGTCGAGGCCGGTCGGCTTCCGGCACCTTGAGGATGTCGAACGCCTGCTGGGCGGTGTAGTGCAGCGCCTTCATGATGTTCCTCGTGTTCTCGATGAGGGTCGCTTCGGCTCCCTCCCTGCGGCCCTCCTTGCGGCCCTGTTTCCGCTCCCAAAGCTTACCCTCGCGAATGATGTCGTTGTACTCCGTCCGTGCCTCACAGTACCTCTCGTAGGTGCGCTTCAGATCCGGATCGCCCAGGGCGATATTGTAGTGCTCGGCGAATTCCCGGATGTCGGGAAAGCACCTCATGACCTCTTCCATGTCGTCCTCCCGATAGCCTCTTGCCAGGAAGTAGAGCCACGCCACGCCCTCGTCGGTGGCCAGCTCCGCGTCATCTACAGTATAGCGTCTCGCCACCTTGTCGAGCTCGGCGATCACGTAGAGGACGCGGTCGCTGCCGTTCTCGATCCCCTCCTCCGACTCCCAGCGGTTGCAGCCGACGTGCAGGTACGCCCGCCCCTCGAAGCGCGTCCATCCCTCGACGAGCATAATGACAATCACCTGGGGCAACTTGCTGTAGTCCCTCGGGCCGCCCTTGGGCGTGTGCTCGCACAGGAGCTTCGACGCGTAGAAGAGAATCTTGTTGTCAACGTTGGCGCGCTCCCGCTGCGCCTCGAGGTCGACGACGGCACCGTCGTCCGAGACGACGAGCACGTCGACACGGGCGCTCCTCATGGCGATGCCGCCCGCGCTCGTAACGTCGCACCTCAGCTCGCGCACGTCGCCGATGGCGGGCACCCCGGCGAGGTGCAGTATCGCGTTCACGAGCGAACGCGTCGCGCCCTTCGACTCCTGTCTGCCGAACAACCTGAGGAACAGGTCGTTGAAGAGCGGCGATATGCGCTCGGGCTCCCCCCGCCCGACCTCGCCCGCCGTCATTGTCCTGGCCGCGTCATCCATGGTGCCTCCCGTCGTCCGAGCCCTGTAGGGAGTGCGAACGCTACCACACCAAGCTTGCAGTTTTTTCCCCGCTAGCTGACACTTTTTTCCCCGATTTCTGCACCGTCGCAGGTAAATACGTGTGTTTCGCTATGTACCGCATTGACCTTGCAACTCTCTGACCACTTCCCCACAGCGGGATTGTGCTCAATAATCCCTAAATCTCCCGTGCCAATGGGGATTACTCATTGCAAGAAGAAGCTTCATCCAGCAAGGAGACACCATGGGAAACAAGGGATTCTTTGACACTCTCGACTCACGTGCGGTGGTCGCCATCGCAGGCATCTGCGCAACGGTCATCATCGTTGCCATCGCCTGCGACAAGAAGGTCGACGTGACCGTCCCCAATGCGCACGTCACCATCGGGAACGCACCCGGGGGCGGCGGGTTCCGATAACCGAGGGACGCCTGACGGACGAGGAGGGGACAGATTAGGTCGCCTCCTCGTCTCGTGCATCCCATCCCCGCCCGCTACAGCAGTTCCATGAGTCGGGGCCGGTCGGCCTCCGGCACCTTGAGGACGTCGAGCGCCTGTTGGGCGGTAAGGCGAAACGCCTCCATGATGCTCCTCGCGTTCTCGATGAGGGTCGCCTCGGCGCCCTCCCTGCGGCCGTCCTCGCGGCCGATCCGCATGAGCCTCTCCGACATGCTCTCCATCTCGTGC
>CACXDP010000405.1 GCA_902766445.1 uncultured Coriobacteriaceae bacterium | reverse complement strand
TCGTTGAGCCAGCCCACCGGCGGGGTGAGATGGAATGTCTGCGCAAAACGTCCTTGGTTGGCGTTACTCTCCACAATCTTGCGAAGGGTATCGAGGTCTGCTGCAAGCGGGTTGCTCATGCTGGACTCCTAGTTGTGTGGGCTGAGCGGGACGACCGGATGGCCATGTCCCATGATACATGCCCATAGGTGTTCGTGATGCCAAGGCACAACAATTGCAATCTTTGAGGTACATAAAAGGGTCTGTCTTTCTCATACCCTTGCATGCTATGCTCGTTGATGTCATACGCCAACCCCTACAGACAGAAGGAGCATCCATGGACAGTGCCCGTTCCGTCACCACAGACGACGTCACCCGTGCCAGCAACGCCTTCAACGCCGAGCGTGCAAACCTCATCGCACGCAATGCCGTCACGTCCAACGGCATCCGCAAGGCTGCGCGCGTTCCCGGCGGCGTCGCTGCCAACGCCCTCGTATGGGACCTCGAGGTCACGCAAGGCAAGCGCACCAACCAGCGCCAATCGGGCCGTTGCTGGATGTTTGCGAGCCTCAACACCTTCCGTTACCGCACGATCAAGAAATACGACCTCAAGACCTTCGAGTTCTCCGAGACCTATCCGCTCTTCTTCGACAAGCTGGAAAAGAGCAACTGGTTCCTCGAGAACATACTCGACACGCTCGACGAGCCGCTCCTCGGCCGTCTCGTCGCCTATCTCCTAAGCGCACCCGTAGGCGACGGCGGCCAATGGGACATGTTTCGCAGCCTGACCAAGAAGTACGGCGTCGTGCCCAAGGAGGCCATGCCCGAGACGGCCTGCTCGCAAAACACGCGCGAGATGGACGGCTACCTCACGCGCTACCTGCGCGGATGCGCGGAGAAGCTGCGCCGCGGCCATGATTCGGGGCTTTCGGCCGACGAACTGCGCCAACAGAAGCATGACATGATGGACAACGTCTTTTCGCTGCTCGTGACCTGCCTCGGCGAGCCGCCAAAGAGCTTCGACGTGCGACTGCGCAACAAGGACAACGAGCTCGTCCTCTCGGGCACCTACACCCCGCAGGAGTTCTTTGACGAGGTCGTGGGGATGGACCTCGACGACTACGTGAGCCTCATCAGCGCAAACACGGCTGACAAGCCCTTCGGCCACACCTATACCGTTTCGCGCCTCGGCAACGTGCTCGAGGACGGCGGCGTGCGCTACCTCAACCTGCCAACCCAGCGCCTGAAAGAGGTCGCCATCGCCCAACTCCGAGACGACCTGCCCGTGTGGTTCGGCTGCGACGTGAACCAGAGCTACCTGCGCGACGAAGGCATCATGGACCGCGCCGCGCTCGACGTGGACGGACTATTTGGCTTCGCGGTCGAGGGATGCATGGACAGGGCGGCGCGCCTGGACTACGGCGAGTCAATGATGACCCATGCCATGGTCCTAGAGGGCGTCAAGTTCGACGAGGCGGGCAAGCCCGCCATGTGGAAGGTCGAGAACAGCTGGGGCGAGGACCACGCGCGCGATGGCTTCAACACCCTAGCCGACCCGTGGTTCGACGAATATGTCTATCAGGTGGTCGTTGACAAGAAGTACCTCACCGAAGACGAGCGCACCACCTACGAGACCGAGCATCCCACGGTACTCAAGCCGTGGGATCCCATGGGCTCGCTTGCCGTCTGCCGCTAGTACGAAGCGCAAGCCATTTGTGGGTCATTGGCGTCAGGTCCAATGGCCCACGATGCTTTCGCGGGCACATCAGAACTCGGCAAACGAGGGCTCGCCCACCCGGCACAGCTCCTCCCCCGCCATCAGCTCACGCATGGCATCCACGAAGCGCCCCTCCTCGCCCGCGAGGAACGCGCACGTCAGCTGGACATCCTCGGCAAAGACCGAGTCACGCACCTTGCCACCGCAGTCTGACACGAGGCGTAGCACCCTATCGTAGGCAGCGTAGGGAATCTGGCAGACGACGCTCGTCACCATGGTCATCTGGACCAGCATGCCATCTGCTTCGGCTTCGGCAACCGCCGCCTGTGTCGCCGCGGTGTAGGCGCGCATGAGACCTCCTGGTCCCAAGAGCGTGCCCCCAAAGTAGCGCGTCACCACGCAGCACACGTCAGCAAGTCCCGCGCCACGCAATACCTCCAGTGTCGGCATACCCGAAGTTCGCTGCGGCTCCCCGTCATCCGAGCAACGCTCACGCCCGTCGGACAGTATCCAAGCGGGCACGTTGTGCCGTGCGTCATGATGCCGCGCACGGACCTCGGCTACGAAGGCATCGGCATCGCGCTCGGACTCCACATGAACCAACTGCGCGATGAAACGACTCCTGCGGTCGACGAACTCACCCGTCGCCTCCCAGTCACGCGCCACCGTACGATATCCGTCGATCATCGTGCACACCCCTCTCCGTAAGCTATCGCACCTATATAGTAGTACCCCCCAAAGGACAAATCCTCCGGGGGGCACAGATCACGTATCAGTCAGGTACTAGCAAACGACCGAACGGGCGACGTACTCCTCGCCGCGCTCCTTGGCGACAGCGTTGGTCAGCGTGACGCGAGCGATCTCGCCGAGGGCCTGCTTGGTGAAGAAGGCCTGGTGCGAGGTGACGACGACATTGGGGAACGAGCACAGACGTGCGGTGATGGAGTCAACCAGCTCGCCAGAACGGTTGCGATAGACGTTCTCGTTCTCCTCTTCGTAGACGTCGAGGCCCACAGCGCCGAACTTGCCGCTCTTGACGCCATGAATGATTGCCATGGTGTCCACGAGGCCGCCACGACCGGTGTTCACGAAGATGACGCCATCCTTCATCTTTGCGATGGCCTCCTCGTCGATCATGTGATAGCTTGCCTTGTTCAGGAAGGCATGCAGGCTGATGAAGTCGGCACGAGCATAGAGGCTATCGTAGTCGACCTTCTTGTTGCCGTTCTCGTCCTCGATGATATCGACGTACTCGTCCACGATGCCAGCGTCCACGAGGCCCTGATTGGGGAAGAGGTCAGCACCGATGACCTTCATGCCATAGCCCTTGCAGATCTTGCAGAGGGCGGCGCCGATGCGACCGGTGCCGATGATGCCGGCGGTCTTGCCGACGAGGGTCTCGCCCACGAGGCCGTTCAGCGAGAAGTCGTTCTCGCGCACGCGGATGTAGCCCTTGTGGATGCGGCGGTTGGCGGTCTGGCCGATGGCCATGGCATGCTCGGCGATGGCCTCGGGGCTGTAGGCCGGCACGTTGGTGACGGTGATGCCGAGGGACTTCGCCATCACGGAGTCAACCGCGTCGAAGCCAGCGCAACGCATGAGGATGTGCTTGATGCCAAGGCCCGCAAGAATCTCGACCGCCATGGCATTGATGTTTGCATTGACGAACGCGCAGACAGCGTCGTAACCCTGGGCCATGATGGCCGTGCGCCACGTGAGGTTGGTCTTCGTGTAGGTGATGTCAACCTCTGGGAAGTCCTTGAGCTCGGCATCGAACGACTTGCGGTCATACTCGGTGGCGCCAAAGAAGAGCAGCTTCATGGATCATCCTTCCAATCGTGCGCGGCTACCTGCCACGCGTTAACGCAGATATGGGCATCATAACTCATAAACTGACGAACGATGCCGAACTATCGGTGACAGGCTTAAAGTGGTCCATTCACCTTGCCGTTGGGCATCTCGTCAGGGTTCAGGCGCGTATACGGTGATATGGCGCGAAGGGCGGCGTCACGCGCCTCACGGACGTTGGTCATGTCTTTGAGCACGAAGCGCATCTTTGCCCAAGTGCCATACTCCCCGATCTGTGTGAGCAGAATCCAAGGGTCCTTCTCCAGCTCGGCGACCTCCTCCAGCGCCTCCTTGGCGAGCAGCTCCATCTTTCGCACGGTCTCGTCGATGTCGCGCGTATCGTTCGTGAACGAAATCATCGTGGCGATGAGGTTCGTGGGTTCAATCTTTTCCACCTCGCCAGAGTTGATAGAGGAGTTTGGAATGGTATGGACGTTGTTCTCAAAGTCCTTGACGATGGTCTGGCGCCACGTCACGTC
>CACXDP010000404.1 GCA_902766445.1 uncultured Coriobacteriaceae bacterium | reverse complement strand
GCCCATGCCCAGCCATTCGCGCACGCCGGGGACGATGCCGTCGGCAATCCAACCCGAGTACAGGCCAATCGGCCCCACGAGTCCACAGGTACCCATGCCGCTCGCGATAGCGGCGCCGTTCTGCTGTAGGCCAAACACCACGGTCGCAACGGGACCCGTCACGGCACTTGCAACAAGGACTGGCACCCAAGTGATGGGCTTCTTGAAGATGTTGGGTACCTGCAGCATGGATGTTCCCAGGCCCTGAGACACCACGCCAGCCCAGCCGTTATCCGCAAAGCTCGCGGCCGCATATCCCACCATCTGGGCACAGCACCCAGCGAGCGCAGCTCCCCCAGCCAAGCCAGTGAGTCCGAGCGCGGCACAGATAGCAGCGCTGGATATCGGTAGCGTGAGCGCCGCCCCGACCAACACCGATACGACGATGCCCATGAGTAGCGGTTGGAGGTCAGTGGCCCACATGATGAGGCCGCCCAACCAAGACGCCGCGGCCCCCACCCAAGGGCCGACGAGCAACGCCAACGCACAGCCCAAACCTACGGTAACGCCAGGCGTCACCAAGATGTCCACCTTCGTCTCCTTCGACACGAGCTTTCCTAGCTCGGCCGCAACGATGGCTACCACAAACACGGCAAGTGGACCACCGGCGCCTCCAGCCTCGTTCGCCGCATACCCAACAGCCGCAAGGGAATACAGCACGAGCGGAGGGGCAGCAAGCGCCGAGCCTATGGCCAGCGCCATGGCAGGTCCGGCCACCGCCTTGGCGAAGCCGCCTATCTGCCCGAGCACCTCGATGCCCGTAAGGTCCCCAAGCGTCCCGAATATCGTACCGATGAGCAATGACGCAAAGAGGCCCTGTGCCATGGCGCCAAAGGCATCGATAGCGTAGCGCTGGAAGCTGATGCGAACGTCCTTGCGTTCGAGGAACGAGTTTTTCTGTACCATGCGCCCTCCCCAAGAGGATTGTCGTTTGCCAGCGATGCGTATCTTAAGCGACAAGCGCACGAAGACGCCACGAACGGTACGTTGCTAACCAACTGTTGACGAAATCGGGCATCTTTCACTCCCGGCACATCAAAGAAGGCCCGCCGAGGATTCCCGACGGGCCTTCGAACTTGCTGCTGGTAGCAGACGTTAACGCTTGGAGAACTGCGGACGCTTGCGGGCCTTCTTCAGGCCGTACTTCTTGCGCTCGACGGCGCGGGCGTCACGGGTGAGGAAGCCAGCCTTCTTGAGCTCAGGACGATACTCGCCGGCCTCGAGAAGGGCGCGGGCGATGCCGAGACGAAGTGCGCCAGCCTGACCGGTGATGCCGCCGCCCTTGCAGTTGGCGAGGACGTCGAAGCGCTCGACGGTGTCGGTGACGACAAAGGGAGCAGTTGCGTTGTCGACGAGCTGCTTACGACCAAAGTAGTCGATGGCGTCACGACCGTTGACGGTTACCTTGCCGGTGCCGGGGACCAGGCGCACGCGCGCGACGGCCTCCTTGCGACGACCGGTGCCTGTGTAGACTGCTGCGTTATCGGCCATCGTTTACGCCTCCAGTTCAATCTTGACGGGGTTCTGAGCCGCATGCGGATGCTCGGGACCAGCGTATACCTTGAGCTTCATGCCCTGCTTGCGACCGAGCGTGTTGTGCGGGAGCATGCCCTTGACAGCGTGCTCGACGACCCACGCGGGCTTCTTGGCCATGGCCTCCTGGAAGGTCTCAATCTTGAGGCCACCCAGATAGCCGGAGTGACGCCAATAGGTCTTTTGCTGAGCCTTGTTGCCCGTAAGCTTGACCTTGTCGGCGTTGATGATGACCACGAAGTCACCCGTATCGGTGTGCGGGGTGAACTGCGGCTTGTCCTTGCCGCGAAGAATCATGGCTGCCCTAGTGGCAAGGCGGCCAAGCGTGGCGCCATCGGCGTCGATGAGCACCCACTTGCGCTCGATCTCGCCGGGCTTGGCGTAACGAGTCGTTTTCTTCACTTGACTCCTCCATACGTACCTACGTTGTGCGACAACCCCTGGACTGATTGCCGCTGCTTATGAGTTTTGCCAGAGATTACGGGGCTCTGCAAAAGAAGCCTGTAAAGTATACAGCACTTTTTTTCGAAACAAGCGCAACACGTGCGAAAAAGGTGAAATGGTGAAGGGGGGCATCCGGGACAAAGGGGACGGGGGAGTTTGTCCCGCTCGCGGGACAAACTCCCCCGTCCCCTTTGTCCGCCGAGGAACTAATTGCCCTCGATCGTGACCTGGATCTGATTGGACAGTTCGGCACCTTCGTTCCAGCTGTAATCGACCTGCGACGATATGCCGTACAGGAGGTCCGTCACGAGCCTGTCGTCACCTTTTGTCGCATCGAAAGATGGGCTGTCGTAGCTCACAACAAGGGTGGCGCTCTGCGTTGCCTCCGAGTACTCAATCACCACGTCGATTCGTGGGTGCTCGAGTTTATTGACGAGCTGCTGGGTCATCTCCTCGAATGCCAACTGGATTCTGCGATTCTGCCGCGGCGCGATTTGGTTCTTTCTGCAATACCTGTCGATTTCGCCCATCATGCCCAAGAAGTCATAGTCGCGACTCGCAATGCTGAGCTCAAGCACCTTGAGGCGGCGCACGAACCGTCTAGTGTTCTCACGCTGCGGGTTGTCAAACACCTGCTCAGGCGGACCATCCTCGTAGACGCCACCCTCGTCCATATAGAACACCCGGTTGCAGATCGCCCGGGCAAAGGCCATCTCGTGAGTAACGATCATGAGCGTCTTGCCGGTCGTTGCCAAGTCTCGTATGACGGCCTGCACCTCGCCCACCATGGTAGGGTCAAGCGCGCTGGTGGGCTCGTCGAAGAGAATCACCTCGGGATCCATGGCCAACGTGCGCGCGATGGCGATTCGCTGCTTCTGCCCACCGGAAAGCTCGTCAGGGTAGTTGAGCGCCTTCTCGGCCAGGCCGACCATGCGCAGGAGCCGCATACCCTCGTCGTAGGCCTCCTGCTTTGACTTTCCCAGCAGTTCCATAGGAGGCAGCATGACGTTTTCGATCACGGTGCGGTGCCCAAAGAGATTGAAGGACTGAAACACCATGCCCATCTTCTTGCGCACTTCATTGATGTTGCACGCAGGGTCGGTGACCTCCACGTCGTCAAACCAGACCTTACCCGAGGTCGGCTGTTCGAGCTGGTTGATGCAGCGCAGGAGCGTACTCTTGCCCGTACCCGAGGGCCCGATGACCGAGATAACGTCTCCATCGTTAATGGCAGCGTTCACGTCCTTGAGCGGAGTCGCGTTGGGGTATTCCTTACGTAAATGCTCGAGCCTAATCATCGGTCTTCACTCCCTTCAGGATGCGGTCGGCTCCGCGTCGCTTTGGATTGACGGAATTCTCCAGCTTGCCTGACAAAATGCCCACGAGGCCCTCCAGCAGAAAGTAAATTATGGTCACCGCAATAAGCGGGAAGAACGCTTCGTACGTGCGGCTTCGCACGACGTCTCCCATCTTGGTGAGGTCGCGCACGGCGATATAGCCCACGATGGACGTGGCCTTTATAAGGCTCACAATCTCGCTCTTGAAGGCTGGCATCACATGGGGCAGGGCTTGAGGCAGAATAATCTTAAAGAAGGTCTCACCGTCTGAGTAGCCGAGGGCGAAAGCAGCCTCTCGCTGGCCGTCGTCAACTGCTCCGACGCCCATTTTGAGCATGCCGAACACCGAAGTGCCGAACGTGAGCGTAAAGCCGATAATTGAGACCACGATGCCATCTATAGAGAGTCCGCCGAACACGACGTAGTACAGAATCATGAGGAGCACCACCATGGGCATGCCCTGCAACAACCACATGCAAAAGCCGCTAATCGCGTTCGGCACAGAGCCACCGTTGCGGCACAACACGTACACGGCGAAGCCGAGGGCGGTGCCCAAGAGGATAGCCACAAGGGTGATCAGGAGCGTGACGGCTACGCCCTCGACAAACAGCTTCCAGCGGTCCTCTCGCAAGAAGGTCTTGGAGAAGCTCTCAGTGATTCCCTCCCAGAACGAGGAAGACTCTGCGCCCGACCCCGACGAACCCTTATCGGATATACGTACGGCCATTACCGTGCCGCCCGTATAGTAGGATTCGGTGAAGTTCATGCTCTCCTTACGTTCGTCAGTGATGGTAATGCCCGAAATGGCAAAGTTCGCCTTGCCCGATTGCACGGCGGGAAGGATTCCCTCGAAGTTAAGAACCAAGATCTCGAGGCCGTAACCATTGTCTTCGCAGAACCGCGCGGCAAGGTCGACGTCCATGCCCACCACTTCGCCGTCGCGGTAGTACTCCATAGGCGCATACGCCGGCTCCGTTGCCATGACCAGCGTGCCGTTGGGGGCTGGGAAGGACTGGTAGTTCGGCATGGTCTTCTCTTCTTCGGGGCCATCGGTCCACTTGGTCGCTATGCTGTCGAGCTCCCCGGAGGCTCGGGCTTCTTCGATCCAGCCGTCCATCTGCTGCTTCAGTCGCTCACCTTCCGAGGTTTTGGGCAGCACAATCCCAAACTCAAAGCTATCCATGTCTTCATCGAGCATTGCCAGTCCGCTGCGCTCTGCAGTAATGTACTATTCGAATACAGACGCAGGTCGCTTCGAAGCTTCAGACAGTACCGGGAGCCGAGGGAATGGGGACTAGTACATGAACGGTAAGGCCAAGATCATGTTGTCACGCGGAGTCCTTCTCTTGTCCCTGCTAACGACACTACTCTGTGCAAGCCTCTTCTTGGGAGGATGCGCTCAGAGCACGCAGGGCGATTCCTGCACCCTGCTGATGTACCTGTGCGGCTCCAACCTCGAAACGAGGCATGGTGTGGCTGGCAAGAACATCGACGAACTACTCGAGGCTAGCATCCCGCCAAACACAAAAATCGTCATCGAGACGGGCGGCTCCAACACCTGGCACAGCCACGACATCCCCTCGGACAAACTCTGCCGCTACGAGGTACGCGACAGGCAGTTGGTGAAAGTCGAGGAGCTGGAGAATGCGAGCATGGGCGATCCCGCGACGCTGAGCGACTTCCTGAGATGGTCTGAAGAGCGATACCCATCAGACCGCACCATGCTGGTGCTCTGGGACCATGGAGGCGAGTCCGCAAGCGGAATCTGCTATGACGAAAACTATGACATGGACTGCATCGACCGCGACGAGCTCACCTTGGCCTTCCGAAACGCAAACCTCAGCAAGAAGTTCAACCTCGTCGCGCTCGATGCCTGCTTCATGGCATCGCTCGAGAACGCGGCCCTGCTGGACGACTACGCGAACTACCTGATAGCCTCGCAGGAGATTGTGCCTTCCAACGGTCTTGACTACAAGGCGATTGCGAGCGAATTCTCCGCCAACGATGACCTGCAGTTCGGCAAGCTCGTGTGCGACTCGTTCATGAGCAAGTGCGAGGCGGCCGGCAAAAGGGACCGCGCGGAAATAGCGCTCCTCGACCTATCCAAGGCGAGCGACATGCTCAAGGAGTTTGACAAGTTTTGCAACTATTTGGACGAGCTGCTTAACGAGCGAACCGGCATCATGATGATGTCAAACGCGTCGCGTGGGTCTGCGATGTACGGCGCCAAGACCATCTGCAACTTGGTGGACCTGCTTTCGCTCGCGGAAGGCGTGGGCTACCAAACGAGCGCCGGCTTCGGCACCATGATGGACACACACCAGGAGTTCGTGGCACACGAGGTGCTGGGCCGTAACCGCGAGGGATTTGGCGTGTCGGTGTACTACCCTCTCGAATACAAAAAGAAGCAGTTTGAGACATACCTAGAATCATGTCCGTCCGAACTCTACGGACGACTCCTCTCAAAGGTGTATTCCGACGAGCCCAGTGTTACCGTGGCCTTCAAGGACCCCGGCAGCAAAAACAAGTCCGGAGACTTTGCCGTCGTGGTTACGGAGGGAAGCGAACATTACATCCGCTCCATAACTAACACGCTCTGGAAAGAGGACGAACATACCCCTGGCAGCTACGTCAAACTCGGTGAGGATTATGACATCGATCAGGATTGGAACAGCCTGACTTTTACAAGCAGGTTCAAGGGCTTATGGCCTGCACTGGAGAAGCATAGGCTCTATACCGAAGTGAGTCTGACTTCTTCAAGTTCGGCGACCTTCTTTATGCCCGTGCAGGTTAACGACGAGAAAACGTCACTCGCCACGTATTACCTTTTTGGTGACAATGATACGTATGCAGCAGGGTTTTTTGCCTCCCCATATCTGTGGGGCGGCATAAACGAAAACGGTATCCCCGAACGCGACTTCAAAGATTTGCAACCTGGTGACAAGGTGCGCGTGTATGCGGCTGCCGACGAAGAGGGCCTTGACCTGAGGCCTCAGGATGAGTTCGCATTCGCGGGCGCCGCAGGGGAAGACGAGAGTAGCATCACCTACGAGCCGCTGCCCGACGGTCGTTATCGTTACCAGATGACCGTGACCGACCTCTTTGGGCACCAGTTTGTCTCTAACTACGCGCACTACACAATCCATGGCGGTATCGTGACCCTGGACTCGTAAATCGCGCGATTCGACGCGAGATGACGAGATGCGGGACGCGCTCACGTCTGCGCCAACAGTTCACCGCAATCGCTGAAAATGGGATAGAATTACATTAAGTTGTTATCTGGCAGAAAGGAACCCTATGAAAGTATCCAAACATCACGCAAAACGCCTACTGGCACTGACTCTTTCTGCGATCATGGCGCTTAGCCCGCTCCTCACCGGCTGCTCGCAGCAAGCCGCCCCGACCGATGCGGTAGATGACGAGGGCAAATCCATAGCGGACGGCTCCGAGGAGGACGTGCACACCATAAAGGTTGACTACAGCTCACTAGGCAAGTATGCGGTTACCATCACGGAGTCAGACCTCATTAAGCTAGAGGTCGCAGAGCCAGAAAGCGCTCCCAGCGATGCTGACGAAGGCAAGGCCATCGAAGACGAGGCGGAGGCGGACGACAGCGCATCCAACGAGCCTGACAACGCCGAGCCAACCGAGGCCACTTCAGAAGATGATGCAGCCACCGCCGAGACCACGAACGAAGAGTCCGACATCGAAGCGCTTGACAAGAAATACTCCGAGGAGGGTAAAGAGGGCTATATCTACAGGGGTCTTTCTGGAGATCAGCCGCAATGGGAGCCCATCGAGTACACCGTGGTGTATACGGACGAACTGTCCGAGTCTGTTGACAGCGAAGTGGCCACTTATGAGCAAGCGCTCACGCTGCCCAAGCCCGACGCCCGCAAAGGGCACACGTTCGTTGGCTGGGCGACGTCCGAGGAGAGGCCATCGGAGGGCGACCAAACCAATCCCCCGTACCGAGTGCTCCCGGCAGACACGACCTTCGAGCACGACCTCACCTGCACCCTTGACGCAGATGGAGAGCAGGTCAAGCTCATCGATTACGCCAACGAGGACGACGAGATTAAGCTCTACGCGCAGTGGGACGACGAGGAAGGAAGAGCCGACTCTGAGTACACTATGGTGTACGGGGGCGAATTAGCCAAGCCCATCGACAGCGAAGTGGTCACCTACGAGACGGCGCTTACGCTACCCGAGCCAGACGCCCGCGAGGGGCACGCGTTCGTTGGCTGGGCGACGTCCGAGGAGAAGCCGACGGAGGGCGTCAAAACCGATCCCCCCTACTTGGTGCTCCCGGCAGACACGACCTTCGAGCACGACCTCGCCTGCGCCTTTGACGTAGACGGCGACGGCAACATCGATGACGGCGAGGAGGTCAAGCTCGCCGATTACGCCAATGAGGACTACGAAATCAAGCTCTTTGCACAATGGGATGACTCAGGCAAGGCAAAGCCGGCGAAGTTCTCCGATCTCACGCAGGATAACGTTGTGGTTGCCTATATATTTGCGCCTCCAGCGGCAGAAGAAGAGGAGGGCGAGCCCGCATTTGATCTGCGACAGGCGCAGATCGACGACTTCAAGAACGAGAGCGGCACCATAGCCATCTCGTTCACCGACCCCGACGCCGCTGCCAACGACACCGGCCTCTACTACGTGCTTTTCGATGGATTGAACTCCATGGCAATCGTGGAAACCAACTTTGCGGATTACCAGCTCACATCCGAGACGGAGTCCGTGAACTGCGATAGCGATAGCAACACCGTCGTGCTCAATCTTAGCGGGGACGAATTCGATGAGGGCATCTCCGCAAAGGACATCACCCTGGACGGCTCCTTCAAAGACATGCAGGTGGCCGGGGTCAGCGCGTCAGGCTCGACGCTCACGCTCGAACTCGCCGGCAAGCCCCTACTCGACGCGGATGTCTCCACCACCTACACCGCAGGACAAATCACCGTTGCGGAGGAAGGCTTCAAGGTCGGCGAGGAAAGCGAGACGGCCTACGTGGATGTCGATATTCCAGCGGCTTCCTTCGACGTGAGCGAAATCCAAACGGACACCGAGAGCGTGACCATGCCGCTCTATGTGACGGGCGTCGACACCAAGGACGTCTCGCCAAGCGACATCTCCTTCGCCAGCGGGGCCAAGGTGACAGACGTCAAGGCCGACGGTGACAAGCTGCTGATAACCGTGGCGACCGACAACATGGACGAACTGGCGGGGCAAGTGAAGGTGAAAGACCGCGAGTACCTGAGCCCCGTGACGCACGCTTCGTTTGATGCTGACTTGGACTACATCAGCGACAATGACGGCACGTTCGAGATTACGCTCTCGCTCAACGCACAGGATGGCACCTTCGCCAACGACCTAGCCGTCGACAAGATCTCGCTAGCCGATGACTTTGCTGATGGCAGCGTAACCTCCGTCGAGGTCCAGGATGGCACGAGCGCCGAGGTGGCCATCAGCGTGCCGACAAATGGCAAGACCATTGACGACTACGATTTCGTTGGCACGATCACGTTTGCGGAAGGTGCCTTGGTGGACGAATGGGGCGGTGCGGCGCCCGAGTATTCGTACGCCACGTATTACGCCGCCAACGACGAGGGCAAGGCAGCCAAGGACGACTCGTCCGAGAAGGAAAAAACGGAAGAGGAGAAGGAAGAGAAGAAAAAGGAAAGGGAGGAGAAGCGCAACAAGAAGAACTCTGACAGGGCCCACATGGTCGTGGAGTACGGCAATGCCGCCCTCGACAAAGTGGGTGGCAACGTGGCCGAGGTCGGCAAGTACTGCCTGGACATCTTTACGATAGTGGCGGGTGCCTACACGGGCAACTATGGGGACATAGCCGCTGGCCTCAAGAATATCATCTTGCGATCCGGCCTCCTCGCCGGTGGCGAAGACCCCAACGCGCCTGCCGCAAAGACCGTTGAGGACAAAGTAGACGAGCTCAAGGACCTCATGAGCGCAATGGACCAGCGCATGGACGTCGTGGAGAAAAACCAATACGATATGCTGGTGCGTGGCTTCGACAACGCCCTTGACGCCCTCTCCACCGACTGCTCTCGCGCCGAAAGCATGCTGCTAGGCGCAAAGAAAATCTACGAGGAGCAGGGTAAGACCGCGCCATCCCAAGGCGCCTCGGAAAAGGAGCTGATGGCCTACAACCATGCCCTGATCGACATCATCGAGTCGCAGGAGAAGAGCGGCGATCGCGCGTTCAAGAACTATTCGTCCTTGATTGCGCGCATCGAGAACAATTACGTCCTGGCGACCACCGAGGCGAAGAAGGAATGGAACTACAACCCCTTCCATTATTACGACAGACGCGTGGCCAACTACTTCAACTGGGAGACGCAGGGATGGTACCTGAGAGAGACGTATCGCTCCTTTGCCAAGTTCCAGATCACGCGCGCCTACAGCACGCTTTCCCTCTACTACGAGATACCTCAGAATGCCGAACGCTACAAGGACATTACGGAGCGCTTCGTCAAATCTCTCCAGACCATCGATGGCCACCCGGCAGGATTGGCGCCCGCGGACTGGAAGGAAGGCACCCCGGTCTACAGCAACACGCTCAAGCGCTCGGTCAAGAAAATCTCGCTAGGCGACGCCAGGAATAAGGACGGATTCTACGTGGGCGACAACGAGGTCAACGCCTACAAGGCCCGCCTGCATGACAAGTCGGTACAGGAGGACCTCCTCCTGGCCTTCCCGTCCTTAGCCAATAGCGGCTCCCAAGGCAATACAAGCAAACTCGACGCGACCAAGGACACGGGCATCGGCATGGGCGGCAAGTGGACCGATAGCAAGCTTAGGGCACGGAGTAACGAAGCGTATTATCAATGGATGAAATCCTACCAAGCAGCTCCTTGGTGGAAAAAACTGTTCTTCTATAGTTCAGCGGCTCAGCCAACCCCCACAAAATTCGTGAGGGAAAAACTCTACTTCGAGCGAATCCTCTTCTGGAACGGGGACTTCAAGTCAGTCAAAACACAGGACAAGGGCGAGAAAATCCAAAAGGATTTCCTGAAGCTGGAATAGCGTCGCAAGCGACTGTATGCTGGTGCGCCCTCGCCTCTACAGGAGGCGAGGGCGCACTAAAATAGAGAGGAAAACACGTGATCCTGGATCGCATCATGGATATCGCCGACTCGATTATTGACCACCACATGCGCAAGCTCAGGCTAATCATCCCGATACTCGCGGTCGCCATTATCATAGCCGCGGGAGTAGTACGCGCCCAAAAGGGTCAGAACCTCATTTCGTACGAGCAGATCGATGTGGACAACGAAATCCGAATCACTGCCGACGACGCCATGGAAGGGGCGGGAGAATTCCGCTGGAGCAAGCTTATCGTCAAGTCGGGGGAAACGATTGTAATCGAGCCTGAGCTTGAGGAGGCAGGCATAAAGGTCTGCGTCAGCCATGTGACGGGCAAGTTCTATGACGACACGGTCGAAGGCACGCAAGTCATAGAGGTCCAAGTCGACCCCGGCACCTATGACATCGGCACTTTGCCTATGGATGGGGCAACGGGCACAATGAGCATCTCCGCTCGCTAGGGACGGGACAGGGGGGACGGGGACGTTTGTCCCGCATGCGGGACAAACGTCCCCGTCCCCCCCTGTCCCGCAAAAAACGCGCACCCCTCGAGGTGCGCGGTTATGCATGGTGGAGGTGCGGAGAATCGAACTCCGGTCCAAAGCACATCCCTGGCAGGTTTCTCCAAGCTCAGTTGTCAGTTAGGTTTCGGGGGCATCGCATCTGACAACCCACGCTTTGCACCCTAGCTAGTTCAGCCTTTGCGTACGGCATACCAGCTACGTCCGCACGCGCATCTCCCTCAAATGACGTCGCCCTGAGAGCGGGAGAAATCCCAGTTTGACGCGCCGACTTATGTTATGCGGCGAGAGCCAGTTGAGGCTCAAAAGAGTTGTTGTCGTCAATTCATTTTGACGGGACCCCTGTTTAGCGTGGCGAGGAGACCACGGCTTGCTTCCCACCTCAAACGTACCCTGTCGAAACCAGTCACCCCCAAAAGCAAATGGTACGAGCCATTGAGGCTTAGTATACCCCAATGGCCCGCATCTTAAGCAACTCGCGTCGCGCTTACTCCTCGACGAGCTCGAACATGTCGGGGCCAACGCCACAGACCTCGCACACGAAGTCCTCGGGCAGCTCGGGCGTATCGACCTCGACTTCCCAGCCACACACGGTGCACACAAACTTGTACGTCTTCTCCTCGGCCATGCTGGCCTCCCTTCTTTTCGGCGCGGGTTTCCCCATCCCGCATGCTATCTAGCAGCTTACCACACGTTACAGCAGGGCGATACTACCGGTCTGGCAAACGTCGCGTTGTTATTCCTTGACAAAGGAAGACGCCTTGGCGGGTGTCTTGCCCTTGAGCACCGTGTGGTAGTACGCATACGTCATCGGCGCATCATCGCTCAGCACCTTAGCATCGACGACCTCGCCGACAAAGATGGTGTGCGTACCCACGTCAAGCGAGCCCACCACCTTGCACGCGAGCATGCATGCGGCGCACTCAGGAGTGTAGGGGTCACCCAACACCGTGGAAACGCTCTCAATACCATCGAACTTATCGTAGTCCGCCGAGGTCCTAAAACCAAAGCGCCCCACGTAGAGCATGTTTGCCGCTTCGGTGACAACTGTCAGCGCGAAGTGGCCTGCCTTGGCGATGACGCCCTCCGTATGGTTCTGCTTGTTGACCACGACCTGCACCTGCAGGGGGTCGCTCGTCAACTGAAGGCCAGTATTGATAATGCAGGCACCCACGTCCTCGCCCGCCTGTGCCGAGACCACATACAAACCCGACTGAAACTTATACATTGCCCGTACGTCCATGCATTACCTCCTCGTCCGAACGATTACTCGGCATCTAGTATAACCTACCTACTGCGCTCCTTGAGCGCGCGCTGAATCTCGCGCTCCACATCGCGCTTGGCCATATCGGCACGCTTGTCGTAGAGCTTCTTGCCACGACCGAGCCCGATGAGGACCTTCACGCGATTGTGATCATCGAAGTACATCTCCAAAGGCACGAGCGCCATACCCTTAGTGCGCAGCTTGCCGTCCAGATAGTCAATCTGCTTGCGATGCAGCAGCAGCTTGCGCCTACGATCAGGATCGACGTTCCATACGCCGCCATGCGAGTACGGATGGATGTGGACGCCGTTGAGCCATGCCTCGCCACCTCGGATGAGGCAGAACGAGTCCGTGAGATTGCATGCGCGCTCGCGCAGCCCTCGCGCCTCGGTACCCGTGAGCACGATGCCCGCCTCGAGCGTCTCGTCGATGAAGTACGCATGACGCGCAGCCTTGTTGCGCGCAATGGTCTTGTTCTTTGGCTTACCCCTCATCAGCATCCTCCTCGTGGATGAGCGCCAACAAGCTCGTGGCGGCCGCCTCGCCCACCAAGTCACGCGCCCGCAGGGTCAGGTTTACCGCTAACTCGCGCTGTCCAAGCCGCGCCGCGTCCCCCGCGCACATGAGCAGACAAATTGCCACCTCGGCATTCGCGCCATCCGGCAGACCCTCAGAAGCGAGCGCGGCATTCGCCTCCTCCTCGCTAATCGTAGCTGGGTCGCACTCCGTCTCCCGTGCCTGCGCCAAGGCCGCCACAACCGTCGTGTCACGCACACCAAGGCGCTCTGCCGCACGCAGACATGCTGCAGCGGCGCGTGTGTTGCCTGAGCGCTCGAACCAGCCGGCAAAGACCACGTAGGCCCTGGCAAGGTGAGCCGCTTCGCTGGCACGTTCAAACACGCTATACGCCAGGGCAAGGCACTCACGTACGTCGCCCTTAACCAGACACAATTCGGCCAAGTCAAGTCGATAGCCACAATCCATGGGATTCCAGCGCACGGCACGCTTGAGCGCCTCGCTTGCCAAATCATAGTCGCCCAACCGCACATCGGCCAAGGCGAGGTCGGCATAGAGCTGATCAAGCGGTTCGCCCACGTCACGTAGCTCGCGCGGGTCGTTCTCCACGCGACGATAGCACAATCGCTCAAACAAAGTGGGAAAGCTGAACCACTGCACCGTATCAGTCGTAGGGCAGTTGCGATCAACGTACTCCTCCGCATCCTCAGCCAGACGCAGCAGGAGGTCGCGCGCTAGCTCATCCTCGCCCTGTATCAGCAGGGACTCCGCTCGCAAGAGTTCGTCTTGTAGGGTGGTCTCGGCCACACGATCCTCCTCATCGTTTTGTCCTGACGGTTTCGACGTCCATCAAGACTATACCGCATACAGATGGAGACGAGGTGAGGGGTTCAGGCGGGTGCTGGGGGGGTACTGGGGGGACAGTCCCCTGGGTACCCAGGGGACTGTCCCCCCAGTACCCCCCAGCTCCCGCTTGAACCTACACGAGGGCAAATTCGATGCGACCTCGCGCAGGTTCGGTATCGGCCACCCGCACCACAACGTGTCTGCCGGGTCTCCAGACTCGTCCCGTAAACGACCCAGTAAGACGCATGCGCTCGGCATCGTAGGAGAACCACTCCTCGCCGAGGGCACGCGTGGGCAAAAGTCCCTCGGCACCCGTGTCGTCAAGCACCACAAACAGGCCAAATTTCTCGCAGCCGACAACCACGCCGCTGTAGCGCTCGCCGATACGCTCGGCATAGTACTGCGCAGTTTTGTAGTTCTGGGACTCCCGCGCTGCGATATCGGCTACGCGCTCTTGTTCGGAACAGGTGCGACATAGCTGCGACAGCGACCTTTCGACATCCGTCGCAGGTGGCAGCCCGCTCAAGAGCCGCTTGAGTGCACGATGCACGAGCACATCCGGATAGCGCCTAATGGGCGACGTGAAGTGGCAGTACGCACGCGCGCCAAGCGCATAGTGTCCGTCGTTGCGCGGCAGGTAAATCGCTCGCTTCTGGGCCCGCAGGAGCAGCGCGTTCACCAGAACCTCGCCACCGGTTCCCCGCGCCCGCATGAGCACCCCCTGCAGGGCGTGGGGCTCAGCGGCCACCAGGGAATCCTCTCCGATTCCACGAAGAAGATCAAGCTCTCTCAGCATCGGTACGCAGGTAGCGAGGTCCTCTGGGGCGGGCCGTTCATGCACACGATATGCCGTCGGCACGCCCGCACCCGCGAGCCTCTTCGCCACGCATTCGTTGGCGAGCAACATGGCCT
>CACXDP010000403.1 GCA_902766445.1 uncultured Coriobacteriaceae bacterium | reverse complement strand
GCCTGGTAGCTCAGGTGCAACGCGAGCTCGTCTCCCTCCGGCCATAGCTGCGCCGTCAGGGCACCGCCCGTCTCGTCCAGCTCGAAGGGCTCGCTCGTGAGCGCCGAGCCACACAGCTCGTCACCAAGGTCGGTATTTCCCTGATAGGCAAACAAAAGGTCAGACGTGATGCCCGTCTCAGCCGACACCTCGGCAAACGAGTACAGGTCATAGGCCATAGAGGCCAAGAGCTGTTCTTGGAGCATCGCAAAGAGCTGCTCCGGCGTGGTGTCCTTCTCCCACTTGGCATACACAGGCAGGGTCTTTACCAGCATGGACACGGTGCGGGCCACGCGCCCGTCCCCTCGCCCGTTGTAGATGGTTGTAAATAGCGCCTCATCGGCGTTGGCGTAGGCGCCTGCCGCGAGCGCAAACGCAGCCGTGGCGACGACGTTTGCCGTCGCGTGGCAACGCGTGGCAAAGGCTTCGAGCTCGCCCACGTCAAGCCCGCAGGGCACGACCAGCTCAGTCTGCCCCTCGCCCGGCGCGTCGAGCGCGTCAGGAATCGGCAGGCTCTCCACCTCAAGGCCACCAAATGTCCTCTGGTAGAATTCGCGCGCCCGAGCGTAGGACGGCCCTTGTCGGCGCATCTCCTCCGCCTGAGCCACCTCGTAGCCAGACCACGCCTCGGTCTCGACCGGCTCACCTACATAGGCTGCGGAAGCGTCGCGCAGGAAGATACCGAGCGACGTGCCGTCAAACACGATGTGGTGGAAGTCGTAGTACAGACGCGTCGCGTCGGACGTGCGTGCCACCACGAGACGATACAGCGATCCGCCATCGAGGTCAAAGGGCGTGATGAACTTGGCACGAAACTCGGCTATGGCCACATCGTCGGCGAGCTCCACGAGCCCCACCTCAGCGGGAACGTCGTCGTTGCGGCGCATGCGTGGAATGCCGTCATCGGACAAGAACAGCGTGCCCTTGAGCTGCGGGTGCGCGTCAACGGCCACGCGCAGAGCGTCCGCCAGACGAGCTGCATCCACGTTTGCATCGAGGCGCAGGCAGCCAGCTATGTGGTACAGGAGCTCGTCAGGCCGCGCCGCGCACTCCACGTAGATGCCAAGCTGTGTCTGGCTTAAGGGATAGTCCGCAAGGCGGGACAGTTCGCCGACATCGCTCTCAGCGGCCTCGTCGAGCGCCGCGCAAAGGGCACGTGGCGTGCGATTCGCAAGCACCAGATGGGCATCCACCTCCAGGCCATTCTCGCCAAGGAGGGACACGAGCTGCATGACGCGAATGGAGTCCCCGCCCAGGGCAAGGAAGTCGTCATCCATACCGATACGGTCGAGCCCGAGCGCCTGCCCAAAGGCCGAGCACACCAGCTCCTCGCGTTCGTTCGACGCGGCGACGTAGGCAGCGCGCCAGGAATCGACGTCGGGCTCAGGCAGCGCCATGCGGTCAATCTTTCCGTTGGCGTTGAGTGGCAGCTCGTCCAGGCACACGAAGAAGCGGGGGACCATGTAACTTGGCAACGATTGAGCTAGGTAGTCGCGAAGCACCGCGTCATCCACCGACCCACCCTCGTCGTTCTTTGCAGAGTAGAACGCGGCGACGTAGGTCTGGCCGTCCTTGTCGATGAAGGCGCGGCACGCAGCAGCGCTGACTTGCGGGTGGCTGGCGATTCTCGTCTCCACCTCGCCAAGCTCGACGCGCTGACCGTTGACCTTCACCATCCAGTCGCGCCGGTTGACATACGTGTAGCCAAGCTCGGCGTGATGGACAAAGACGTCTCCCGTCCGCAGCAGCCGCGCATGGCCGTCCTCATCGGCAAACGGATTTGCCAAGAAGGTCTGCTCGGTGAGTTCGGGCAAGTTGAGGTAGCCGCGCGCGACGGGGCCGGCGAGGTAGAGCTCGCCCTCCTCCCCCTCGGACACGGGGTTGCCGTCCTCGTCCAAGAGGTAGGCGACGATGCCTGGCAGAGGCTCCCCCAGCGGGGTGTTGTCGTAGGCACGGTCGACCACTCGCGCAAACACGGTACCCGCGACCTCGCTCATGCTATAGGCGTTTCTTATCGCAACGTCGCCAGGTGCGACACCGCTCAGACGCTCGCCGCCCACGTCCACCACGCGCAGGCACGAGGGAAGTTGCGGAAGCTGTCGCAGAAGCTGCGGGCTTGCAAACATGGTGGTCACACCATGGCGGTCGATGTAGTCAACGATACGGGCTGGCTCGCGGCGCTCATCCTCCCCGAGGATGTGAACGGTGTTGCCCGCGCACAAGGGCGTAAGCAGGTCAACGACCATGGCCACGAACGAGAACGGCGTGATGGACAGGTGAACGTCAACTTCCACGCGCGGCAACGAGCCTCCCCCACCCATCGTCCGCTCTATGGCGGCAGCGAGTTCTGCATGCTCATGAACGATTCCCTTGGGTCTTCCCGTAGATCCTGAGGTGTAGATGACGAGGGCCGCAGCGTCAGGCGAATACGCGGGCTCGTCCTGCAGCGTAGTCGTCGCCGCAATGGCCTCCCTCACGAAGGCGTCGTCCACCACGAGTTCGGCCCCGCAGTCATGCGTGATGAGGTCCACGCGCTCTTGTGGGTAGTTCGTACTCAGGGGTGCCGCTGCAGCTCCCGCGCGCATGATGCCCAAAAGCGCCACGACATAGGTGGGGCTGCGCTCCAAGAGAATCGGGTATACCTTCTCTGGCTTGGCTCCACGAGCGACAAGTGCCG
>CACXDP010000402.1 GCA_902766445.1 uncultured Coriobacteriaceae bacterium | reverse complement strand
GTGTTCATGCCGTAGAATCCGTACACCATGTTTGGAATGGAGAGGACCAGCGTAAGGATAGCGAGGGTACGCATGGTGATGTTCATGTTGTTGTTGATGATATTGCCAAAGGCGTCCATCGTACCGTTGAGAACGTTCGAGTAGATGGAGCACATCTCGATGGCCTGGCTCATCTCGATGGAGACGTCGTCGAGCAACTCGCGATCCTCTTCGTAGAGACGCAGGATTCGACCATAGCCAATCTTGTTGAGCGTGGCCTCGGTGGACTTGAGCGATGTGGAGAAGTACACGAGCGATTTTTCGAAACCAATCATCTTGATGAGTTCGTCGTTGCGCATCGTGATGCGCAGCATACGCTCGTTCTCGCGGAACTGACGGTTGATAGAGCGCAGGCACACGAGGTAGCGCTGAGAGATGTGAAGGAGCATCTGCAGCAGCACACGCGTACGCTGGCAGGTGTTGAGCGTACGCACCTTGCCCTGAGCGAAGGCGTTGATCGTCTCGGACTCCTTGAGGCTCACCGTCACCAGTATGTCGCGTTCAGGAAGAAATATGAGCGAGAGCGGATGGGTGTCGTACTGAACGATGTCCTTGTCCACCGAGTCGCGGTCGCTCTCCACGAAGGGGCAGTCCACGATTACGAGTACCTGACCGGTGTCGTCGTCGTAGTCGATGTGGGAGGTCTCTTCGTCGTCAAGCGAAGAGCGAACGAACTCAGGCTCAATCTCCAGTTCGTCCTGCAACCAACGGCGATCCTCGGCGTCAGGAGCGACAACACTCACCCAGCAGCCAGGTTCGGGGGCGGGCACCTTGCGCGTGACAAACCGTTCGGGTTGCAATGAATTCCCGTCGGCCTCAAGTGTCGTCGTCTTGTAAAACTCGATCATACGCTTCACCCCCTTGTAGCGACGTCCTATTGTAGCGCTTTTGTCGCATGGGTGTGTAGCCTACTTATGCAATCTTGCGTTGGGTATCCGGCGAATCTGACCACGATCCCACAGCGGGATTGTGGTCATGACCACAATCCCGCTGTGGGATCGTGGTCAGCGGCGCACCATGGAGCGGAAGAAAGCCGATTCTGGGGTTTTGAGCAGAATCTGCAGGCCGAAGGTGACCACCACGGCCGGAATGCCTCCCGCCACGCACCACAACACAGCTCGAGCCACCGAGTCGCCAAGCGGTCCAACGACCCTGCCAAGCGCCCACATCACGGCGACACCCACCAAGGCACCCACCACGCCAAAGAGCGCGGAGCGCACAATCGCCCCGACGATCGGTCCAAACTTGAGCTGCTTGAGCTTTCCCTTGAGGTAGGCGAACGAAAACAAGTCCACCGAGAGGAAGAAGACCAACGAGCTGAGCGCCACTACGTTGAGACCTCCTGCCTTTGCGAAGAGCAGGCATACGGCAACTTGCAAGGCGCCGGCAACCACATTTGACACCGCAAAAGCAGCCATTTCTCGCAGCGACGAGAAGACCTTCTGCAAATACATGCACACCCCGTAGGCGGGAAGCGAGAGCGAGAGTGCCGCCATGTACGACGAGGTCAAGTCAACCCCTTCCCCGCCGAAACTGCCAGCCGCCAGCAACGTCACCAACGGTACCGAGAAAACGACGAGATACATCATGAACGGTATCAGAAGGAGAAGTATGCGCGAGGTACCCGAGACCACACCCTTGCAGAAGCCCTTGTTGTCGCCCGCCGAGAATAAGTGCGAGAGCTCGGTGAACATCGTCGTCGTGACAGGTACCGCTAGCACCGAGTAGGGCAACGTGTACCAAAGGCGTGCATAGTACGAGACCGACGCACCAACGGGCGTCACTGCAAGCGAAGAGCTGGTCATCACTGATACCGTGACGAATGAACTGACCATGACCACGAGCGACGGGATACCGATCGTGAGCGTGTCTTTGATTGCTGGATCTCGCAAATTGATGTGGGGTTTGAGGCGAATGCCGCGCTTCCACATGGCAGGCAGCTGCACGACCACTTGGACGAGCACGCCCAAGGGATTGCCCAGAGCCAGGAGCAGCAGCGCAAGCTGGGGATTGGTGCCAACAAGTGCGGCATATGCCAAGAATGATGCCGTAACGACCACGTTGTTCAATATGGGAGCCGCTGAAGACCAGACATACTCGCGCTCGGCGTTGAGCACACCCGAAAACACCGACGACAGTGAGTAGAGCAGCACCTCCACAGCAAAGAAGCGGAAGAAATACTCCGCGAGCTGTGAGTCGAAGTCTGCATCTGCTGAAAAAGACTGCGTAAAGACGATTGGCGCAGCGAACGCGATGCACACGAGCGTGATGGTCCCCATCAGAGCGAGTACGATGGTGGAGAGGTTCGAGGCATAGGCGTTGCCGGCCTTACGGCCTCCCTTAGCCTTCTCGGACAAGTAAACCGGGAGGAATGCCGTAACGAGCATACCGCCGATGACAAGCTCGTAGAGCTGATTGGGCAGGTTGTTTGCCACCGAGTAGCAACTCGCAATGATCGTGACGCCAAGAGCACGCGCCTGTGCCCATGTCCTGAGGAATCCGGTGAGACGCGAGACGATTACGAGGCCAGAGATGAGGGCAGCCGAGCGGTTGACGGACTGTTCACTCGCCGCACCATCTGAAGTCTCGGAATCCGCGGAGTCCTCGGCCGCGGCGGGTTCTTCGGTTGGGATGGAATCCTCATGCGCAGCAGACCCCACCTGGTCTGCAGAGTCCTCGCTCACATCAGAATCTCCCGATTCTTCAGGCCCATTGGACAGTTCGGCATGCGATTCGTCAGCAGTAGCACCTTCCACGGATTTCGCGCGTCGGGAGACTAGGCGGTCTCTATTTAAGACCAGAGTCACCTCCAGCTCCGACGAATCACTGGAAGGCGGTTCTGCGACCTCTGTGGTCCCTTCCTCAGAAGAGGAGGTTGTCTTCAGTTCCGGTGTCTGGGACTTGCTCGGGCCATACAGACGATCGACGTCCGTCGCCCGCATATGCTTTGGTCGTTTTTTAGCCATGCGTACTCCACGTTCTGCTTGACGGTCATGGCCGCTTGAGGTCAGCCCGTCGTTGGACTAGGATACTATACGCCCATACAGCCCACATTCGGGCGCAAAAATGCAACTATGGAGGTGCGCATGCCCGCTCACATGACCAGCCAGGCGCAGGTACGCAGGGAGCTCGTACCCATCGTCCTCGGTGCTGACATTCTCGTTTATTCCTACGTCCGCTCCTTCTGCGAGACGTATGCCCTCGAGCACAAACCCATTGTACTCACCACCATGGACGTAAAAATCGTGTCATCGAGCACGCTGTGCGATTACCGCGTCATCGAAGGCGTGGACAAGGACGAGGTGCTCGTGGAGCAACTGCGCAAGATTGGTCGCGACCTCTGCGAGCAGGGCCTGCGTGGCATCGTGCTGGGCAGCGGCGATTGGTACGCACGCACACTCTCCAAGCACAAGCAGACGCTTGAAGAATGGATCTACATACCCTACAACGATTTCGAGCTGCTCGACATGCTCACACAAAAGGATGCCTTCCAAGCGCTCTGCGAAAAATCCGGTCTTGGCCATCCAAAGACGCTCGAGCTCGACTGCTCGGCAGATGCACCCGAATGGAACCGCGACATGCAGGGCATCGCCTTTCCCTGCATCGCCAAGCCATCAAACTCTGCCGCTTGGCACTATGCGGAGTTCGAAGGAAAGCGCAAGATTCACGAGCCAGCCAGCTTTGAAGAACTCGAACAGCTCTACACGACGCTGCGTGAGCACACCTCTTACGATCGCAAGCTGCTCGT
>CACXDP010000401.1 GCA_902766445.1 uncultured Coriobacteriaceae bacterium | reverse complement strand
GTACCTGTCGAAGTTTGTCGGCACATCGCGGGCACCAATCCGCTATCATGCATCTTCGTCTGTGACAGGCAAGAAATCTGAGTCCTTTGCAGGCAAGAATGTTATGCGCGATTTGTCAAGAGTGTATCGATTGCGCCGAAACGGGTATAAAGGCTTATGTCCAAAGTCTGTTCGAAAGGAATGTGCACTTATGCAGAAGTTCAAGACAGAGAGCAAGAAGCTCCTCGACTTGATGGCCAACTCCATCTACACCAACCGTGACATCTTCCTGCGCGAGCTCATCTCCAACGCCTCCGACGCAATCGACAAGCTCGCCTTCAGGAGCCTGACCGACACGAGCATCGCCGAGGACGGCGAGGAGCTCGAGATCATGATCTCCTACGACAAGGATGCCCGCACGATCACCATCTCCGACAACGGCATCGGCATGACCCGCGATGAGCTCGAGGAGAACCTCGGCACGATCGCGCACTCCGGCTCCGAGGAGTTCAAGGCCGCAAACGCCGATGCGCAGGGGTCTGCGATCGATATCATCGGCCAGTTCGGCGTCGGCTTCTACTCCGCCTTCATGGTCGCGAAGAACGTCCGCGTCATCAGCCGCGCGGCCGGCAGCGACGAGACCTTCGTCTGGGAGTCCGACGGCGTCGAGGGCTACACCATCGAGCCCGCAGCCGAGCAGCGTCCCACCCACGGCACCGACGTTATCCTGACGCTGCGCGACGAGCCCGAGGCCACCGAGGGCGACGAGGAGCGCGCCGAGGGCTTCGCCAACTACCTCAGCGAGTGGGGCCTGCGTGACCTCGTGCGCCGCTACTCCAACTACGTGCGTCACCCGATTCGCATGATGGTCACCAAGAGCCGCGAGAAGGAGCGTCCCGAGGACGCCGGCGACGACTACACGCCGGAGTACGAGGACTACGAGGAGCTCGAGACCCTGAACTCGATGACGCCGATCTGGCGCAAGCGCAAGCAGGACGTCGAGCAGTCCGACTACGACGAGTTCTACAAGTCGACCTTCCATGACTGGGAGGACTCCGCCCGCACGATCCCGTTCCACGTGGAGGGCTCGCTCGACTACTACGCGCTCATCTTCGTGCCGTCCCGCGCCCCGTTCGACCTCTACAGCAAGGACTACGAGAAGGGCCTGGCCCTCTACTCCTCCAACGTCCTCATCCAGGAGAAGTGCGCCGACCTGCTGCCCGACTACTACAACTTCGTGCGCGGCATCGTCGACTCGCCTGACGTGCACCTCAACATCTCCCGCGAGACCCTTCAGCAGAACGCCCAGCTGCGCGCCATCGCCAAGCGCGTCGAGCGCAAGATCAAGAGTGAGCTGCAGGCCATGCTAGCTGACGATCGCGAGGCCTACGAGGGCTTCTTCGAGAACTTTGGTCGCGGCCTCAAGTTTGGCATCTACAACAGCTACGGCATGAACGCCAGTGAGCTTGCTGACCTGCTGCTGTTCTACAGCGCCAAGGAGAAGAAGATGGTCACACTGCGCGAGTACGTGCTGGCCATGCCGGAGGGGCTCGACAAGATCCTCTATGCCGCTGGTGATTCGCGCGAGCGCCTGGAGAAGCTTCCCGCAGTGACCGGTGCCGTCAAGCGTGGCTATGACGTGCTGCTGTGCACGCAGGATGTGGATGAGTTCATGATCCAGGTCATGCGCACCTACCATATGGACGCCGTTGCGGGTGACGCCGAGAATGCGGGCTCCGACGCGCGTGACATCGAACTCGCCAACGTCTCGACTGCAGACCTCGACCTTGCGACCGAGGAGGAGAAGAGCGCGGCGGAGCAGGCGACGAAGGACAACGAGGGTCTGTTCACGGCCATGTCCGACGCCCTCGAGGGCAAGGTCTCGCAGGTACGCGTGTCTGCCAACCTGACTGATGCTCCTGCCTGCATCTCGACCGAGGGACCCATCTCGCTCGAGATGGAGCGCGTGATGATGCAGGGTCCCGACGCTGCGATGGCGCCGCGCGCCCAGCGCGTGCTTGAGCTCAATGCGAGCCACCCGGTCTTCGAGAAGCTGACAGCAGCCCAAGAGGCGGGTGACACCGAGAAGCTCTCGCTGTACGCGAGCCTGCTCTACGATCAGGCGTTGCTGGTCGAGGGCCTGCCTGTCGATGACCCCGTGGAGTTCGCCAAGAACGTCTGCGCGCTGATGTAGCAGCCTCACACGTCGTGCAGGCATGACGTGACTATGCAGCCCCGTACCGGCATATCGAATGCCAGTACGGGGCTGTCATCATGATCGGCATCAAGTTGTCCCGATAGGCAAAATGCCGTTTCACCTGCGCTTCCTCCAGCCAATTTGCCCGTCTGCGGGTTGTCGGCGAGTTCTGACATGCACGCATCCCCATGCTCGTGTATATCATGAGTCAGGATCCAATAACAGTCACTGAATCGAGGTGCGACCATGAAGCTGCAGGTAACGCTGGATACGTACAGCATCGATGATGGCATCTCGCTGGTACAGGCAATTGCAGACTACATCGACATCATCGAGGTCGGTACGCCGCTTCTTCTTGACACGGGAATGGTCGCGGTTGAGCTGGTCAAGGAGGCATTTCCCAACGTCGAGGTACTGGCAGACACCAAGATCTGGCACAACGGGGCTCGTATCGCGCGGAGCGCCTTCGAGCATGGCGCCGACATGGTTACCATCCTCGCGGGAGCGACCGATAAGGAAGTCGAGACGGTCGTGAGCGTGGCCAAGAGCTATAACCGCCTGGTCGCTGCCGACATGTCGGAGGCCAGTGGTCTCGTCCAGCGCTCGGCAGAGCTCGAGGACCTCGGCGTCAGCTATCTCATGGTTCCCTCAGGCTTGAGACGCATCGATGAGGAGCGCGACGGGCAGGATGCGTTCCACCGAAACACGCGTGCCATGGGAGGAACGCCGCTGGCGCTCGTCCGCAACGTGATGCGCGGCCTGTCTGACACCGCCGAGGTGGCTGTCGTCGACAACATCACGCTCGACAACCTCGACAAGGTCATCGCGACGCATCCGGGAATCCTGTTGGTCGGTCGCGCCATCTTGGCAGCAGATGATCCCGCAGCGGCAGCAGCCGAGTTCAAGCGGCGCATGGACGCCTAACCAGCGTCAGTCCATCAAGCACGCATTGCGTTAGCACTTGTCGCGGAGCATCTCACGCCAGAGCTCGGCGAGTTGTTCCCGCTCAGGGATGTCGGGAAGCTTGTCGGGCGAGACTGCGCCCATGGCCCTGCTTGCCGCGGAGCGAACCGTCGAGCTCATCTCGACCACACGAGTAGCGCGCAAGCTCTTGGCAAAGCGATCGCGTTCGCGTGCGAGCATAAGGCCCGCCTCCTCCTCTTTGCGTCCCACTGCGGACACCACAGCGTCCTTGGTCCGCATGACGGTCCCTGCCGCGTCACTGAGCACCTGTGCAGTCTCATCGCGTCGAGCAGTGATGCCCTGGGCTACGGCGCCACCCTTGTTTTTGACGCCGATGACGAACCTGTCCATGTGGTCGTTGAGGCTAGTGTTTATCGAAGATGCGGCGCGCGCTATGTATGCCAGCGATGATGCCGTTATGGCTGTGTCAGCAGCGATGATAGCCATCGCAAGAAGGGCAAGCACCTCGCCGAGTAGGGGGTCAATCTGCTGCATGATGCGGACTGTTGGTTCGTAGAGGACGTAGACGACAAAGAGGCCGCCAAGACCGAAGAACGTCGATGCGGGAAGGCAGATGCGGCCGTTGATGTTGAGCGGCATGTTGCTGTAGTCCCACCAGTAGGCGTGGAAGAGCTTCTCGAGGATCCAGTGTGTCGAGTATTCGAGTACCATGCTGCCAAAGAAGGCGACAAGGAACACCTGCCACCAGGCAAAGTTGTTGCCAGCGGCGAGCTGGGCATTCCAGACCATCATGATGACAATGATGCCTATTCCGTATATCGGACAGCATGGCCCGTACAGAAACCCCCGGTTTTGCCAACGGCGCTCGACGATGGTGCAGTAGGTTGACTCCCACACCCAACCGAGCATGCTAAACAACAAGAACGCAATGAAGCTCTGACAGACAAACACATGGACCCCTTTCGCAACAAAGCCCATTATGCCCCAAAGTTCAACGGTTTATGAGTTACCTGCCAAGACCTGCACATGTGAGAAAAACCCGCTTGCACGTGCCGCTACGAGGCGACGTCCATTGCGCTAATCTCTTGTCTATATTGAGCGATGGGAGACGCTATGCGCAAATTTGGCCTCATTGGTGGGTGCGGTCCCGAGTCGACGGTCCCGTACTACCTTGGCATCGTGAACGGCGTACGGGAACGCGTGGGGGAGCCATTCTTTCCCAACATGACCATCGAAAGCCTTTCGTGCTTTGACGTGATGCGCATGGCCGACGGGGGAGACCTGGAGGGTCTGGCCGAATACTTTGCGGCGGGAATCGAGCGCTTGCACGCAGCGGGATGCGAAGTGGCGGCGCTGGGGTGCAATATGGGCCACATCGTCTTTGGAGAACTTGAGCGCAGGTCGCCGATACCGTTGGTGAGCATCGTCGATGCGACGCGCGATGAGGCGGTTCGCTGCGGGTTCAAGAGCGTGATGCTGCTGGGCACCGTTCCCACGATGCGCGAGGCTTACTTCAAGGCCCCGCTCGCCAAGGCGGGGATGCTGGTGCTGACCCCGGGAGGCGAGGATCGTGCGTGGCTGGGACGGGTTATTGCAGAGGAACTCGAGCTAGGTATCGTGCGGGACGAGACGGTCGACCGCTTTGCCCGGCTTGTGGCGGACGGCGCAGAGCATGGGGTCGATGCGGTCATCCTTGGCTGTACCGAGCTTCCCATGCTGGCGGGGCAGGTTGACCTTGGCCTTCCCGTGCTCGACACCCTGCAGCTGCATGTGAACGCCATCGTCGATGCCATCATGGCGTAAGGTGTCATTGAAACGCGCGCGAGGCAAAGGAGGCTCTCTAGCGCTGGTTCTGGCGCACCGGAGGCCATGATTTGGGAGGGAACCATGATTCAGGACATAGCTCCACACAGGCTTGCCAACGAGTACCGCGGTGATGTGCAGCCGGTGTCAGGCGACTTTGTTCTCTATGTGCGTGGACAGGAGCTTGCGGTCAGGCGCAGCGAGGGCGAGGGGGAGAAGATCTTCTCGTTTCCGCAGGTGGGTGAGCAGGGCGTCGAGACGCAAGGCCTGACCTACCTGTTTGCTCTGGACGAGCGCTCGTGTTGGCTCGCCCAGGACGCGGGGCTGGCCGAGCCACCATCTGGCTACGAGATGGCGCACAATCGTACGCTGCGTATGGAGGGGTATGGTCCACGCGAGATGATGTATGTGGCATATACGGCCGTACATCTTGGCGGATGGTATGCCCGCAACCGTTATTGCGGGGCCTGCGGCAAGCCTGTGGAGCATCACCAGAGCCTGCGGGCCCTAAAGTGTCCCGATTGCGGGAACCTCGTGTTCCCGCGGCTCAACCCCGCCGTCATCGTGTGCGTGCGTGACCCCGAGCGCAACAAGATCGTCCTCACCCGCTACGCGCGCGGGCGCTACATGCCCATCGATGCGCTGGTGGCAGGGTTCGTCGAGATTGGCGAGACCATCGAGGATTGCGTACGGCGTGAGGTGCGCGAGGAGCTGGGAATCGAGGTAAAGAACATCTCGTACTACAAGTCCCAGCCCTGGGGTGTTGTTGGAGACATTCTCTCGGGCTATTGGTGCGATGTGGACGGCGACCCCACATTGCACATGGACAAGGGTGAGTTGGGGCGCGCCGCTTGGGTGGGACCTGACGAGATACCGGGTCAGCCGGACGACCTGAGCCTGACGAATGAGATGATGTGCCTATGGCGGGATACGCATAGGGGCAGGTAGGAGCCTCGTGGCGGTTGGTAACCGCAGCTAGCGCACCGGTGTTGCGGTTGGACGTACGAATAGGAGAT
>CACXDP010000400.1 GCA_902766445.1 uncultured Coriobacteriaceae bacterium | reverse complement strand
TCAGCTTCTTGGATATGGCCCGGACGTCCGTTGCCTTCCGGTTGAACTCGACGCGTTCCCTCTCGAGGGACGCGAGGGATGCGCCTAGCCGTGCACTGAGGGATGTGATTTGTAACGCGCCCTCGTCAAGCGGCTCGTATGGATTGTCAATCTTCCTGTTGATGCAATCGTTGCACTTCCGTATGGCATGGTTGAGGTCCCTGAGGAGACTGTTGCAAACGACGAAGCTGCCTAGGCACTCATAGTCGGAAAGGTCCATGTCGACGGCGGCAATCAGGTGTCGTCGCAATGCGTCTCTATGTTCCTCCACGGCCTTGTTGAGCACCTTGCGTACGCTCTCGACCAAGCCTTGCTTGTAATCTTTGGTCACGGTCTGCAGGCAGTGCGGGCATCTGGTCACGCCGTCGTTGCCAAAGTCTTCGGCAATGGCGGCGACCCTCTCGCCCTGTCCCTTCTCGACGAGTTCGAGGAGGAATTGCTCGCGCTCCGATAGCTCGGGCTTTTGCAGCACCTTTCGCAGGAGGTCGGTCACCCTGTCGTCGTAATCGTCGTCAAGGTGCGGAAGTGCGGGAACTGCCCTGTCAATGCTGGCGTTGCCTGTCCTGGCGGCGCTCAGCCTCTCCATGCCGTCCCTGAAGTCGACGAGGAGCTCGTCCTTGTGCTTTGACGGACTCAGGCCGATGAACTGACGGTATGAGTCCTCCCTCACGCTCGTGTTGCGCCTTGCGCCCCTGATCTCCTTGTCCCTGCCCGCCCAGGCTGCGTCACCCTGGAGGGCCGATCTCATTCGGTCTTGGTAGTAAGCCGGCGACTTGGGGTTGTTTCTGTCGGAGTACTCGATCAACGATTCCTCGAGGTCTTCCATTGCTTCTTTGGCGGAGTCACGCTCGTTGATTGCCGCCTCCAGTCTCTCCTCCACGTCTTTCGACTCGCCTAGCATCACGATTGTGTCGAGGTTGTCCTCGCGAAGCTTAACCTTCTCCTCCACGAAGTCCTCGTCGAACACGAATATGCGGGCCTTCTCGTCGTCGCTCACCGGCACTGTGGCTCCGTTGCTGTCGAGCAGCTCAGCCGAACGGACGGTGCGAGCGTCGTCGTCTCTCACCTTGCGGAACGCGCGGGCTATCGTGCTCTTTCCCGTCCCGTTCCTTCCGTACAGGAGTGAGGCCTTGACGTATTTACCCGGTTTATTGCCTTGTGTTTCGAATGGGGGAAGGAGTGTGACGGGAGAGAAGTTCGCTCCGCTAAGTTGAATTGATGTTGCATCACTGAGCACGGTGCCTCCTATGGATGTCTATGCGACGTTCGTCGGGAGCCTGATGCATTTGGATTGTAGGGCACGTAGAGCACGCACGAAATAGTGTATCAGCGAAGGTGGACGCAATGAGTTGGGACGGACGCGTGGGATAGTCGATAGTTACGGTCGGCACGGATGGAGCTGCAGGCGCCTTCGTCAGTCGATTTGCCCACCCTATCCACACGAGCTGTCCCATGTGAGTAGGGTGGGCAAGTCAAATGAGAGGGGTGAGTTGAATAAGCTGGCTGAGGCAGCCTACCCTTCCAGTACGTCGCGCGCCCAGCCGCCGCACTTCACCGTTAGGATGATCTCCAGGATACACGCCGCACTGATCGAGAGGATCATCTCGCCGTCGCCGCCCATCACGAAGCTCATGGCGATGGACATCTGCAGCAGGGTTGGGAAGAGCTTGACCACGAAGCTGAGCGACGCGTAGCCGAGCACGAGCGCGGCGTAGTTGCGCAGGAAGCCGACGCCCATCTGCCTCGTCTCGTCTATGCCCAGAAGCGCCAGTGGTATGGGGCGCATCGTCGCCATGAAGTACAGCTGCATGCCGCGCCCCCACACGACGACCATGGAGATGATCGTCGCGACGTTCACGAGCACGGAGCATATGAGCGCAGAGACGAGCATGGGCAGAAGGACCGCGAGCCCGTTCTTGTCGTCGATGTTCATGCTGCTGACGTGGGTCGTCGGCTCCGAGCTCCACGAGGACCAGATGCCCGACAGGTCCGTGAACAGG
>CACXDP010000399.1 GCA_902766445.1 uncultured Coriobacteriaceae bacterium | reverse complement strand
CTTGGATGCGCTCAGTGCCGACGAGAACACAAAGTGGCGCGTCAACGAAGACGACTATCTCGAGAACGAGCAGTATGACAGCTGCCTTGAGATATACGACCGCTACCTGCGTGACACGAACCGCTCTAGTGCTCCTTGGTACATCATCGACGCGAAGAGCCGCCGTTGGGCGACGCTGCAGGTGCTCGAGTTCCTAAACATGGGAATCGACGTGGCCATCCACAATCGTGGCGTGGCAGCGCCCCTTAGGCAGAACGTCTTTCCGCTCAATAAGGTCACGCCTTTGGCTGACATCCCGCTCGACAAAACGATTGAATACGATGACTATCACGATCAGCTCAAGGAACTCCGCGCGCGACTCGGAGCGCTGCACAACATCGTATATCGCAAGCGCATTCCCGTGGTCATCGCCTACGAGGGCTGGGATGCGGCCGGCAAGGGTGGCAACATCAAGCGCATCACCTCGGCGCTCGATCCGCGTGGTTACGAGGTGCACCCCATCGCGAGTCCAGAGCCACACGAGAAGGCACGCCATTACCTATGGCGTTTCTGGCATCGCCTGCCCAAGGCCGGTCACATCGCAATCTTTGATCGCACGTGGTACGGGCGCGTGATGGTGGAGCGTCTGGAGGGCTTTTGTTCCGAGAACGACTGGCGGCGCGCCTTCAACGAGATCAACGAGTTCGAGAACGAGCTGGTCGAGGCCGGTGTCGTGCTGATCAAGTTCTGGGTGCAGATCGATTCCGAGACCCAGCTCGCACGTTTCACCGACCGTCAGAACACACCGGAGAAGCAGTGGAAGATCACCGAGGAAGACTGGCGCAACCGCGAGAAGTGGGACCTCTACGAGCAGGCCATCAACGAGATGATTAGTCGTACGAGCACGACCTTCGCCCCATGGCATGTGCTCGAGTCCAACGACAAGCGTTACGCGCGCATCAAGGCGCTCGAAATTGTCGTGGATGCGATAGAGGAGGCCTGCAAACGGGCGTAATTGGAACTTAAAGGAAAGGCAACCCCATGCTGTTGCTCGAGCGACTTGCGAGTGATGATAGGAAGCTTTCGGACGGACAACGTGCCGTTGCCCGTTGGCTTGTCGCGCATCGCAACGAGATACCTAACGCCACAGTCAAGCGCATCGCGGAAGAGACTTTCACGTCGCCCGCCACCGTGGTGCGCTTGGCAAAGAGCTTCGGGTACACCAGCTTCGAGCCCATGCGTGAGGAGCTCACCGATGAGGTGCTATATCTGGACCGTCGGTTTAAGGGACTGAATCCCAACGCCCCCTTCGCCGCGAATGACAGCGTAATGACGGTCGCGACGAAGGTGGCATCGCTCGCTCGTGATACCGTGGCGGACACACTTGCGTTGATGGATGCCGATTCGCTGAGCCGTGCGGTCGAGCTCGTGGATCGCGCGCATCGCCTGTACATGGCGGCGTCGAGCTTCCCTTTGCTCTACGCGCAGGATTTCATGCTCAAGATGCGTCGCATTGGCAAGGATGTGGAGGTCACGACGCTGGCAGGCGAGCAGTCATTCGTTGGCGGGATAATCCGACACGACGACTGCGCGATTGTCATATCGTATTCGGGAGTCACTCCTCCGACGCTTGACCTTGCCCGAATGTTTCGACGCCGCGAGATTCCCCTCGTTGCATTGACGAGCATGGGGGTAAACCCCCTGCGCGAGCTGGCTGACGTGACGCTCACGCTCACCACGCGCGAGCAGATGTATCCCAGGGTAATAGGATACACCTCGCATCTCTCGATGAAACAGGTGCTCGATACCCTCTATAGCTGCGTGTACGTACGCCACATGGGCAGCTAGTTGTGTCCAGTAGGCATCAGAAACGGCCTAATTGTCGGTAGCGGGCACGGTGCGGGTGCTGTCCTTCCCTACGTCCTTTTGCCGGGTGTTATGATGGTGACGGGGTAGTGAGGGCAGGAGGTCGGCATGCGTGAGTTCAACACGACGGGGCTATGTGTCCCGTGGAAGCATTACATGGTGGACGTATCCGATCGCGTGGAACAGATGCGCGCCATGGTGGAGCACGGTGACTACTTCTGCGTGAACAGGGGTCGTCAGTATGGAAAGACCACGACGCTCGCAGCACTCAAGAGAGCGGTCAGAGATGATTACGTCGTGGTGAACCTCGATTTCCAGCGTCTTTCTCACGTGAGTTTCAGTACGGAGGGGGCGTTTGTGCGGGGGTTCAGCCGTGCGCTCATGCGGCTTCGCGGTGTGCCAATCCCCGCACGGGTGATGTCGGATTTGCAGAGACTCGCGTGTCGGGACGAACGTGGACTCGCACTTGATGAGCTCTTCATCTCGCTTGAGGACTGGGTCGCGGAAAGCGAGCTGCCCGTCGTGCTGATCGTGGATGAGGTGGACAGTGCGACGAACAATCAGGTCTTCCTCGACTTTCTCGCGCAGCTTCGAGACCAGTACCTCAACCGCGAGGAGGACGTTGCGTATCCGGCGTTCCGCTCCGTCATCCTCGCTGGGGTTACCGACGTGAAGCATCTCAAGGCAAAGATACGCCCCGAGGGGGAGCACAAGGTCAACAGCCCATGGAACATCGCCGCCGACTTCCGCGTGGACATGTCCTTCTCGGAGGCCGACGTGGCTGGGATGCTCGCCGAGTATGAGGCCGACCACGCCACCGGCATGGACGTCGAGGCCCTCTCTCGTGAGATAGTAGGATGGACAGGCGGCTACCCCTTCCTTGTCAGTCGTGTGTGTCAGCTCGTGGACGAGGGCGGAATCCCATGGGATGTGGTGGGGGTTGGGGATGCGGTGCGTCTGCTGCTCAAGGACAACGAGGTGAGCCTGTTCCAGTCGCTCACGGGCAAGCTTGTGAACTATCCCGACCTCAAGGAGGCTCTTCGCACGATTTTGATGAGGGGTGAGACGCTGGACTACGCCCCCTATGACGAAGCTCAGCAGCAGCTCAGGATGTATGGGTTCATCACGGAGCGCGCGGGGAAGGTAGTCGTTGCAAACCGCGTCTTCGAGACGCTGCTATACGATCACTTCCTTTACGAGGAACGCAGCTCCCCGATGCGCGCCGAGGGCGACCTGGGCCGCAGCCTCTACGCACGAGGCGGGCGGCTCGACATGCGAGCCGTGCTCGAAGGCTTCCGCCGCGCCTACGTGGAAGTCTTCGGTCCGCCCGAAGAAGGGAGGAAGTTCTGCGAGGAGGAGGGCCGCAAGCAGTTCCTGCTCTTTCTCAAGCCCATCATCAACGGCACGGGAAACTACTACGTGGAAGCCCAGACCCGCGACCGTACGCGCACCGACGTCGTCGTCGACTACGCAGGCGAGCGGCACGTCGTGGAGCTCAAGGTGTGGCGTGGACCCGCCTACAACGAGGACGGTGAGACCCAGCTCGCGGGTTACCTCGAGAGCCTCGGTCTCTCAACTGGCTACCTGCTGACCTTCAGCTTTAACAAGCGCAAGAAGGATCCGGGCATCCGTCGCGTCGAGGTGGATGGCAAGATTCTCTGGGAGGAGATTGTCTGAGTTGCACGTGCCCACAAGGAGTACCCCTGCGGCACTTGAAACAGCTTATTGCCGAAATCGCCTGTTTGTGGTTGTGGCTTGTTGGTATAGTCTTGACGGTCTGGTTTTTATATGGAAAGGAGTGTTGCATGTGTAGGGGGAGAAAGAGGGCGAGAAGGGTCTTCTCGCTCGTGACGAGCGTGCTGCTTTCGCTGCAGCTGCTGGGGATGGAGGCTCCGCGCGCGTTCGCAGAGTCTATCATCGCCGAGGCGCCTATTGAGGCGCAGGAAGACGACGCTGCGGGAGGGGAGTCAGCCCTGACCGAAGTCCCCGCCAAACCCAAGGCGATCGAGGAGGACGCGGACGGCAAGGGCGCGGACGATTCGATAGTCGCGGAAGGCCAGAACAAGGACATCGAGCCGGACGAGGCTGGCGAGCCGGTGCTTGGTGCGCAGACGAGCGAGGACATCGAGCCGGACGAGGCTGGCGAACCGGTGCTTAGCGCGCAGGATGTGAGTGAAGATACTATCTATTATTATGATGAGCATTCGCAAACCCAATCTCGCACTGGCTATGTGGAAGTGGATGCAAATACTACGCAGTGGGCCATGGAAGGCGCGGATAGCGTTGCGTACGATAGCGAGAGCGGTGTCACGTGGTATGCCGTGACAAGTGAAGTGACCGTGGGAGCCATCACGGTGCCGAGCGGTGCTCAGATTAACCTCGTCCTTGCGAGCAGCCTGACGACACCCGGCATTACGGTGAAGGATGGTGCGGCACTGCGCATCTTCACGCGTTATTCTGGACCAAAGATTGTATGCACAGGAGAGTCGGCGATTAGCGGCTCTGGCGAGGTCTCCCTGTATGGCGGTATCCTCAATGGTGGCACGAGAAGTGTTGTAAATCTCGTTGGCTCCGATGCCAAGCTTACCGTCGCGGGCTCTTCAGAAATCCGGAATGGCGCGATGGGCGTGCGCTTCTCTGGCGACACATTCAATATGTTAGGTGGCCAAATCCACGATAACACCGGGGATGGTGTCGTTATATCTAACGGTGACTTCCACATGAGTGGTGGCTATATCTCGTTCAACAAAGGTCTTGGCCTCAAGATGGAGGCTTCGGCTGGTGATCCTAGTCTCTCGGGCCAAGTCTATATTTTCGAAAATACGGAGGGCAACGTATACCTTCAGCAAGGGCAAAAGATTGGGGTCCAGGGTGAGCTTACGACGAACTCTCGAGTTGGCATCACGATGGAGAATCCGACGACGGGAGCTTTCACCGACCCGAGCTATGGGCAGGTACATGGTACTACGAACCCGGCTCAATTCTTCTTTAGCGATAAAGGTCAGGGAACCTCGGGGATGGGAACTAACGACCCGAACTTTTTCGTGAGTGCGGTGCTTGATAATGGGTGCGCCCAGATTTCGAACGACGCAAACAAGCGCGTCGTGAGCTTCAAGAGTGGTCTCGATACAGTCGAAGATGATTCCATGAAGCCCGCTTGCATGCCCGTGGGAACAGTCTATCAGCTACCTGAGGCTGTCTATCGTCCTCTGGAAAGTGATAAGAAGTTCGCTGGCTGGTATGTCGGTTCAGGCACGAACAACTTCAAAGCCGCTGGCGACGAGTTGACGGTCAATGAGGATATGACCCTGACAGCGGCGTGGGGTTACGAGATTACGTTCCAGTCCAATGGTGGCAGCGAGGTTGCGCCCCAGGTCGTTGCAAGTGGTAGATTATCTCAGAGGCCGGATTTTCCAACGCGCGAGGGATATAACTTCTTGGGCTGGTATTCCGATGAGGAGCTTACGCAGGAATACACCTTCAACACGCAAGTGACCGAACCCATTACGCTGTATGCCAAGTGGCAAGAAAAGCACATGCACGACGGCGTTGAGTTCCGTGAGTGGACATCCAGCGACAATCCGATGAATTATGGCAATGCGCGGGGATACTACCTTACAGAGGACGTAGTTCTTACTACGCCTTGGAAGATAACCGGCTATTACGACGTGCGGGTGTGTCTCAACGGCCATAGCATCAAAGCAGCAGATAACTTCGAGGGAAATGCGCTCATCGAAGTGGATTTCAATGATGGCGGCTATACGTTCAGCCTGTATGACGAAGGCGAAGACGGCAAGCTTGACTGCAACGGCAAGGCGGCGGGAGTCTTTGTCAGGCGAGGAACATTCGACCAGCATGGTGGCACCATAACGAAGGGTGTGGGCAACGCAGTGGTTCGGGCCGGCGGCGTAGCGGTGGAAGCGTACAGCTCGAGTTCTGCCGCAGCATACAGCCTCCATGGCGGTGGTATCGACGGCTGTGAATCAGGTACAAGCGCCAATGGTAATGGTGGCGGCGTATACGTGACGAGCTACGGCACGTTCAGCATGGATGGTGGATACATCAGGAAATGTACCGCCGATAAAAGGGGTGGTGGCCTGTTCATTGATGCGGGCGAGGCTATGCTGCATGGCGGTGTAATTGAACAAAACACGGCCAGCCAAGGCGGCGGCGGTGTGTACCAGAGTGGCGGCTCTATTGATTACTCTGACACGTCGACGTCTCACAATACTGCGGTCTACTTCGGTGGAGGCGTGTACCTGATGGGGGGCGCTTTCAACATGAGCGGCGGTACCGTGAGTTCCAACTCCACAAACAACAGTGGAAATGGCGGTGGCGTGTGCCTCTATAGCGGCGACTTCACCATGAATGGTGGCAGCATAGTTGATAACATCGCAGGAAAGAACGGTAACGGCGGCGGAGTGTATGTTGACACATCTGCGACCTTTGCGGTTTCTGGAAGTAATATCAACGTTATCAACAACACGCGCTCCGATGGGACGCCGGACAACGTCTATCTTACCCAGGATAAGAAGATTTCAGTAAAAACAGCACTGACTGGCAGCAAAATTGGAGTGACACCCGCGAGCATGCCCACGGAGGCGTCGCCAGTTGTCGTAACGGATGGATTGGGTAATGTCCTCGGTACGGTAAGCCCATGGGAATGGTTCGAGCTCGACAACTATGACAACACGAAATACACCCTTACCGCGAGCGATGACAATGAGGCGGCTATCAAGCTGCACGAGCATACGTGGGAACTTTCGACAGAGACCGTCGACGGCACTTCATATGCCGTCGTTACGTGCACGTCGTCGGATAGGTGCGGCTATAGCGAGTACGAAAGACCTGGGATGATATGCCTGACGGCAACGGATAAGGTGTGGGATGGCGAGGCCGCGACGGCGCAGTCCATCGGCGAGGATGGCCATCCCAGCACGGATGAGGCGACTGTAAAGTACGGCTACACCGACAACTTCCCCTTCGGCGACACGAGGATTAGTGTGCGTGGCATTACCTTCTACAAGGATGGCATCATATTCGGGGCGGCACCGTCTGATGCCGGTAGTTACAAAGCGGATGCCATGGTCTTCGTGGAAGTTGGTGCGAGCGGTATATGGATGAGCGCATGTATCTCCGCTTACTTCGAAATCACCAAGGCCGACCCGACGCTCGTGCTGACCGCCAAGGAGGGATTGCGCGCAAACGGAAGCGAGCAGGAACTGGTGGACGTCGAGGGCGACACTGACTACGGCACGCTTTACTATCGCCTGAACTCGGACGGCGAGTGGAAGACGGGCGTCCCCTCGGCTACTGAGCAAGGCGACTACGCCGTGCAATGGTGGTTCGAGGGCGACAGCAATCATGAGGACATCGCAAGCGCAAATGAGCCCAACACGGTGAACGTGACCGTTGCCGCGCCGATACACGAACATGAAGACGGCACGACCTTCGAGACGGCGTGGACCAGCACGACGACCATGCCTACCGAGCCCGGCACGTACTACCTTACCGAGGACGTTACTCTCGCGACGGATTGGGTGCCCTTCTCTGAGGACGGCAAGGAGATGAAGATTTGCTTGAACGGGCACACGGTCTCGGGTCAGGGCAACCAAGCGTACACGCAAATCAGGGTCGATCAGCCTCGCTCCACACTGAGCATCTACGCTACCGAGGGCGGCAGCATCAAGAACTTCTCTAGCAGCGGAGGAGCGCTGCTCATCAACGGCATAGTCCATCTCTATGACGTCGGCATCAGCGATTGCGTTGCGTATGGCGATGGCTGCGGTGCAGTGACCCTGACTTCGGGTGGCCGACTTCACATGCATGGCGGCAGCATCAAGGGCTGCAGGGGCTCGATGGGCGGCGTCTACGTAACTGCAAAATACGGTGGCAGCGAAGTCAATTACAGGTTCCCCATGCTCTCCGTGTATGGCTCTCCGGTGATTACCGACAACACTACGAGTGATGGCTATGCAAAGCGCAATGTGTACCTGGGACTGTCAGCAGAACCCATCGCCGTGTGCGAAGCCTTGGGTGAGGGCACGCATATTGGTGTCGGGCATGAGCTAGAGGAGTCAAAGGTCACGAATGGGTGGAGCACGCATCATCCAAGCGATGACCCTGCGGACTTCTTCTCCTCCGACCGTAAGAAGGCTTCGTTGTCGGGAAACAGCCTCTATGTCGGCCTTCGGGACGGTGAGGTGGCAATCATGCAGCATGAGCACAACTGGAGCCTGAGTGTGGATCCCGATGACCCGTCGGTCGCCGTTGTGACATGTGCAAACGAGGGCTGCCCCTTCGGCGATAACGCGCACACGATCACCCTCAATGCCGAGGACGCTGTCTTTGATTGGAAAAGGCATGCGGCGACGGTTTCGTATGGTGACGAGTACGTGCCAGGTTATGAAGGTGGCGCTGACTACTCGGTCCCGGTGACCGCGTACGAGAGCGATATCAAGTACTATAGTGGTGACAATTGGACGAACAATGCTCCCGAGTGGGCTGGTGAGTACACAGCGAAGCTCGACGTAAACCTTAGGGAGACCCATCTGTGGAGTGTTAAGAGCACCGTGACTATAGAGAAGGCCTTCTCGATTGCGGGGATTCCGCTGAACGTCACGGCGACGCCTGCGGAGGGCTTGGTGTACACCGGCCAGCCTCAGCAGCTGGTGAGCTTCTCGGGCGAGAACTGGGCCGGTTCGGGTCCGGTCTATGGCGTCTACTACAAGGTGGACGACGCCTCAGAGTATACGTATCTGTCAGCCGAACTATTGCCGGCAGACGATGACATGCTGCCCCCCATGGCGACGGCCGCTGGCACGCACACGGTGTCTTATTACTACATCACGGACTATGATCACAAATACAGCGGTGTCGGCAGCGCTGAGGAGCCGAACACGATAGAGGTCACGATTGAGTCTGGAGCCGAGCCCGCGTTCATGAAGCAGAACCTCGTGCTCACAGGACAAGTCGGCCTCACGGCCTTCCTGTCTCTGCCCGAGACGGAGGGAGTCGACTGGACTGAAAGCTACGTCACCTTCGACGTGAGCGGCAGAAAGAGTCGCTCGGTGCAGGTTGCCTACGATTCGACGAACAAGGACACCTCGGGCAAGTACTACGGCTTCACGGTGCCGCTCTCCTCGGTGGAGATGGCCCAGCCCGTGATGGCGACCCTGCACTACACGCAGGACGGTGTGGAGAAGGAGCTTGCCGCTGACAAGGCGCTTTCTGTCAAGGGCTATGTCGAGGGCTTCGAAAAGGTTGCTTCCTCCTACGACGAAACGACCGTAGCGCTCGTCCACGCCGTGGCGGACTACGGCCACTGGGTGCAGCCGTTCCTTTCCGCGTCGAACGGCTGGACGACCGGTGGCGGCGACGATCAGTACGCCGAGATGGGCAAGTTCTACGCGCAGTCCTACGACAAGGATGCTGCGAGGGCAGCCACCGCCGGCTACGGCTTGTCCAAGGACATCGACGACACGGCCGTCATGAAGGTCACCGCAAGCCTCGCGCTCGAGTCCGAGACCACGCTCGACATCATACTCACCGTGAACGAGGGCGTGACGCCCGCCGTCACCTACGTCACGATTGGCGATAGGAGCGTCGAAGGCGTCGCTCCTACCAAGCTCGGCAACGCATCCGGCGGTGGCGTCCGCTGGCGCGTGCGCGTCCCCGGCATCCGTGGCTGGGAGCTCGGTCTGCCCGTGGTGGTCACGGGCGATGCCGAGGGCGGATTCAGCGTGACTGCCTCCTGCCTTGCCTACGCGGGTGCCATTCTTGGCATCGACTCCTTCGACGCGAACGGAGGCCACGACGCGATTTGCGCGCTTGTGGCCTATGGCGACGCCGAGGTTGCGTACCGCAACGCTGACTAGCGGATAGCTGCTCACAGGGGTACTCCCTTATGGGCGCCCACAGGGGGGTACTCCCTTGTGGGCGCCTTTTATCTCGCGTGCTATGATGTGGGGCGGGCAAAGACCACTATCGAGAGGAGCTATCATGCCCGTTATCCATACCTACGCGTCCACTCCCATCCCCGCCGACAAGCGCGATGCGCTCAAGGCGACCTGGGGCAAGGCCATCTCGACCGTTCCCGGCAAGAGCGAGCAGTGGCTCATGTGCATCTTTGACGAGAACGTGGCGATGTATCATGCGGGAACCGACGACGCGCCGGTCGCTTACGTGACGGTGGACGTCTTCTCTCGCGGTGTCGTCTCTCCGTCCGTCTGGCAGGCAATGACACCTGTGATATGCGAGGCTCTCGAACGCGAACTGGGGATAGACCCCGCGCGCATCTACGTCAAGTACGGCGAGTGTTCGAACTTCGGTTGGAACGGCATGAACTTCTAGCTCTCGCTTTTCTTCGCCATGCGCACGAGTTTCGTAGTATAATTATATCATTGTGTTTTGTATACGCGAAAGGAGTGGGCATGGCAGACTACAAGTTTCCTGAGGGGTTTTTGTGGGGCGGCGCGACGGCGGCCAACCAGTTCGAGGGCGGCTATGACGCGGACGGCAAAGGCCTCTCGGTACCCGATATCATCATGGGCGGCGACGTTAACACGCCCCGTGTCGTCACTCCCGCTGGCGTAAGACCAGACACCTACTATCCCAGTCACGAGGGCATCGACTTCTATCACCACTTCGAGGAGGACATCGACCTCTTTGGCGAGATGGGCTTCAAGTGCTTCCGCCTTTCGATCCAGATGAGCCGTATCTTCCCCAACGGCGACGACGCCAATCCATGTCAGGCGGGCGTGGACTTCTACCGCAAGGTGTTCGAGCGCTGCAAGAAGAACGGCATCGAGCCGTTGGTCACCCTCTCGCACTACGAGTTCCCCCTCGCGCTCAGCCACAAGTACGGCGGTTGGGACAACGACAAGGTCATCGACCTCTGGGTGCGCTACGCTGACTTCTGCTTCCGTGAGTATAAGGGCCTCGTCAAGTATTGGCTCACCTTCAACGAGATAAACTGCGCCATGACGCCCGGCTTCGGCGACGTGTATGGCCTCGGCATTCTTCCGCCCGACGACTACGCCCTTTCCTTCGGTGGCCCGCTACCCGAGTGGGTGGACATCAACCGCACCTTCAAGGGCCTACACAACCAGTTCGTGGCATCGGCCAAGGCTGTCCAGATCGCCCACGCCATCGACCCCGAAAACATGGTTGGCTGCATGATAGCCGGCAACGCCACCTATCCCTTCACCTGCGATCCCGCCGACGTTATCAAGGCCCAGAAGGCCACCCGCGAGAACAACTTCTACTGCGGCGACGTGCACGTGCGTGGTCAGTATCCCGCATGGGCCAAAGCCCTCTGGATCGAGCGCGGCGTTGACGTGCAGATGATGGAGGACCTCGCCGAGCGCGACGAAGAGACGCTGCTCATGGGAACCGTGGACTTCTACAGCTTCTCTTACTACATGAGTGGCGCCACCACGACCCACGAGGACGCGGCCAAGGCGGCGGGCAACGTCTTTATGGGCGTCAAGAATCCCTACCTTGAGGCGAGCGACTGGGGTTGGCAAATTGACCCGCAGGGCTTGCGCTGGTACCTCGAGGAGGTTTACGACCGTTATCAGATTCCGCTGATGATCGTGGAGAACGGCCTCGGTGCCGTCGACGAGAGGGCCGAGGACGGCAAGTTCCATGACGACTATCGCATCGACTACATGCGCAAGCACATCGAGGAGATGGGCAAGGCCATCTACGACGGCGTCGAGCTCATGGGCTACACCATGTGGGGCTGCATCGACCTCGTCTCCGCCTCCACTGGCGAGATGAAGAAGCGCTACGGCTTCATCTACGTGGACAAGGACAACGACGGCAACGGCGACCTGCACCGCGAAAAGAAAGACTCCTTCGACTGGTATCGCAGGGTCTGCGAGAGCAACGGGGCCGAGCTCGACTAGCCCCTTTGGCCTGAATAAGCGCCCTTAGCAAGGCCGCCGCATCCTCAACACGGGATGCGGCGGCCTTGGTAGTTTCGTCCGAGGATCGGACGTGCCGACATCTCTTGTGCCAAATTCCTATTGACATACTAGGTAGGTATGTTATTCTCATACTCGTCAATTCGGAGGCGATGAGGGAGGGTCAGAATGACCCCTTGCACGAAAAACAACCTGTCGATGTGCATGTGGCGTCGAATGCCGTCCTCCCGGGCATGCTTGGCGGCCCTGTTCCGTGCGCCCATCCTCCGATTGCCCTTGGCGCTTGTGACCGCATAGTAATCCGCTTGCTCGGGAGCATTTGTTTTTGGAGTTTTCCCTGTCAGGTAGGGAAGGCGGGCGTCGATGTCTGGGCGTTGCGCCTGGACGTCTTGGGTGTTTGATGCAAAGAGACGACTCAAAAGAGGAGACAACCATGAGCAACTACAAGTTCGAGACCCTGCAGCTTCACGTCGGGCAGGAACAGGCCGATCCCGTCACCGACTCTCGTGCGGTTCCCATCTACCAAACGACCTCGTACGTCTTCCATGACTCGGCGCACGCGGCGGCGCGCTTTGGACTCGCGGATCCAGGAAACATCTACGGTCGACTCACCAACTCGACGCAGGACGTGCTCGAGAAGCGCGTGGCGGCGCTCGAGGGCGGTGTGGCGGCGCTCGCCGTCGCAGCGGGTGCTGCAGCGATCAACTATACGGTTCAGGCGCTGGCGCAAGCCGGTGAGCACATTGTGGCGCAAAAGACCATCTACGGCGGCAGTTTCAACCTGCTTGCACATACGCTTCCGCTGCTCGGCATCGACACGACCTTCGTTGACGCTCATGACCTCGCAGAAGTTGAGGCAGCCATCCAGCCTAACACCAAGGCGCTTTACATCGAGACGCTCGGCAACCCGACCTCCGACATTCCCGACATCGACGCGCTCGCCGACATCGCCCACGCGCACGGCATTCCGCTGGTCATCGACAACACCTTCGGTGCGGCGTACTGGGTGCGTCCCATCGACCATGGTGCGGACATCGTCGTTCACTCGGCCACGAAGTTCTTTGGTGGGCATGGGACGACGCTGGGCGGCGTCATCGTGGACGCCGGGACCTTCGACTGGAAGGCGAGCGGCAAGTACGCGCCTATCGCCGAAGCCAATCCCAGCTATCATGGCGTTTCTTTCGTGGATGCGGTGGGACCTGCAGCGTTCGTGACCTACATCCGCGCCATCCTCTTGCGCGACACCGGTGCGTGTATCTCGCCCTTCAATGCGTTCCTGCTGCTTCAGGGCATCGAGACACTCTCGCTGCGTCTCGACCGCCATGCGGAAAACACCGCAAAGGTCGTGGAGTACCTGAGCCACCATCCGCTCGTCGAGAGCGTGAGCCATCCCAGCCTGCCGGACCATCCCGACCACGAGCTGTACCAGAAGTACTTCCCGAACGGCGGAGCGTCCATCTTTACCTTTGACATTCGCGGCGGGCAGGACGCAGCGTGGGCCTTCATCGACGCGCTGGAGATATTTAGCCTGCTGGCAAACGTTGCCGACGTCAAGAGTCTCGTGATTCACCCGGCGACCACGACCCACTCCCAGCTCACGGAGGCCGAGCTGCTCGACCAAGGCATCCGGCCCAACACCATTCGCCTCTCGATCGGTACCGAGCACATCGACGACATCATCGCCGACCTCGAGAAGGGCTTTGCCGCTGTGGAGGCCCTGGGGTAGGGACTGCGAAGAGGGGCAAATGACGAGCGGTCAGTGGACGTCCTTGTCAAGTGCGAGCGTGCCTTCGGCTAGCCCCGACGGGCGCCCCTCTTGCGAGATCCGGCCGGGAGGCCCCCG
>CACXDP010000398.1 GCA_902766445.1 uncultured Coriobacteriaceae bacterium | reverse complement strand
GAGGGCGCTGTTGGGTGAAGGTGGATCCGGTCTACTCACGTTCGGGCATGCTCTCGTCGTTGGCGTGTGCGAGGAGCTGGAAAAGGGCCTGCTGGCGCTGCCGTTCATATTGCGAGCAAGGCGGCGGACCGATGGCTCGCTGTTACAGATCGACGGAATCATGTGCTGCATGGTGACCGCTGCGGGGTTCTCGTTCTTGGAAAACGCCTGCTATCTGTCGATGGGTTACACGCCACATATGAGGGCACTTGCCTCTCTCGGGCATGTGACCTACGGGGTCATAATCGGTGCGGCAATCGTGCGAGCCTTGAATGCGAAGGGCCGCGGAGACAAGGTGGGCGCCCTGCGCCATGCGATTGGGGGCTTTGCCTTGGCGGTTGTCCTGCATGCGATTTGGGATTCGGGCGTGTTCACAGTGCTTTCGAGCATCTTCTACTCTTCTCCCTTTTATCACCTGTGGTCCATCCCGGTCATTGGTTCCCTGCTTATCACGGTTGGTGGATACTCCGGCATTGTTCTCATGTACCTGTTCTGGGCGTTCGTGGCATGCTATGGCATCTGGTACGCCGTTCGTGAGTACCAACTCTCGCGGCAGTCGTGAGGCTGCGTTCTCAGACGGCATCTCCACTAGATGATGGTGTCCTCGACCGTGAACCAGAACGACGAGCGCTTCTCATCGTAGTAGTCGCGCCACAGGTTGCTTGCACGAAGGCGCTTTTCAAAGTCGTCCCTGTACGCATCCAAACGACCACCCAGAAATGCTCCGCGCAGATAGAGGCGCGAGTCGTCCTCGTCGCCGAGTGCAGTCCAACGATTGACAGAGATGGATGCCCGCTCTCCGCTCGCGGTGTCGCATGCGTAGAAATAAACTGAGTCAAATACCGAGTGCTCCAGGTCGTACGAGTCGCAGAACATCTGGACTGCCGAGATGTACCTCTCGGGTAGCGTCTCGTCGACATCGAGATGCAGAAACACGGCCGCGCCAGATGCGTCGATTTGCGCGACTGCATCCGGACACGATTTCAGAACGACTTCCCGCAGTTCGTCAAGCTGCGACTCGTATGTTATGCCCATTTTGGCATCCGCGTCAGCGTGCTCGCTCGCTGTAAGTGAGAGGTCGGCAGGTATCCTCGTGCGGTTTGCGCAGGCGTCCGCGAGGTCAAAGAGCCATGGGTCGTCCTGCGCGATGTCGAAGCAGGCCGAACGGAACGTCACGGAACCATCTTCTGTGACGTCAGCGCCTTTTGCGACAAACAGCGGAGCGCCGTATGTGCCCAAGTAGATTGGGCTGTCGGGGCAATCTGCGACAGCGTCGACGAGCGACGTCTTGTCGTGGTCGGTCACGGTGCATGAAAGGGAAGGTGCGCCAAACCCCCGTACTAGGTCGATTTTCTCCACCCGGAAGCGGTCGCTTCCAACTTGGAAAACAAAGTAGCTGTCGTCTGCTTGGATGAGGCTTCTGATGGGGCCACCCATGTGGCTTGCGGGCAGGCGTACCATGAGCTTATCTTCCTCTTCGAGGCACGAGCCCAACGCGTACGGCACGTTCATGGCATCGAGTCGGGCGGCGAGCATATCGAGCAGCTTGTTGAGGTCGCGCTCGGTGACCTCTCCCTCATGTGCCCGGTACGAAATCTCGAGGGTCGTAATTGGTTCGTTAAACTCCTCGGGGTTGATGCGACCCTTGCCGAGCTGTCCTTTCTTGCTGTGGGCGATGCGGTCGTATGCGTTCCAATCCACATGTTTGTGGATGTCCGCGTTAAAGACTAAGGGCATGCCCTCCTGTCCGAGGGCGAAGGCGAGCAGGGGATAGTACTGGCCTTGAGACTCCCACTCATCACCTTCGGGGTTAGGCGCGAAGGAGACGGTCCGCTTCTTGGAATCGAACGTGATGTTGTCGAAGCCGTATCCTGGGTTCTCGCCGGGGTCGAGCCAGATGATCGGGTCCTTCTCCCAGCCTTCGGTGGCCTTCGCCAGTGCGTCGGCGACCTCTTTTTCGAGGGTGACAACGAGGCTCTTTGCCCCCTTTCGGGGTACTCCGTCCGCGATTTCCACACCCTCGATGTCGTCTCGCGCGATGTGGAAGCCGTTGGCCTCCATGTAGACGATGTAGCCCAAATACGTGCCGTCGCATACGTAAAGCTCTGCAGGACGGATGACGTACTTGGTGAGCAGGCCTAGGGGGTCCGTTCCTTCTAGGGCAGAGGAGGGTATCGAGAGCTCGACCGATAGGCCTTGGACGTCGAGGTCATACGAGCCTGCCCCAAGCCAGTTGTCCAGTCGCTCGCGCAGCAGTTTGACGGAGGTCTGGCCGTCGTCGCTTGAGAGGAGGTCGTGCGTCGAGAGCGAGACGCGGGTTATTTCAGTGTCTGACTCCTCGGCAGCGATGGTTTTGGCGCTGCGTTCCTGCAGCATCTGCCCACCTCTCCAGGTCATGTAGCAGAGCGCCGCGACGATGATTGCCGGCACCAGGAGTATCTTCTTTGCGATGGCGAGTGCTTTGTGGCTCTTCATGCCAGCCTCCTCTTGGCTTACGTATCGTTTCGGTTCGTGCCCGCATCCCGCCGCGTACAGCGCTAGTCAAAATCGAACTTGACATAGTCGTCAACAAGGAGCGACTGGTAGAACTCGTCTGCATAGAACCGCTTGGAGAAGTCCTCCTTGTAGCGCTCAAACCTGCCACCGTGGAAGTCGCCGAAGATGTATACGTAGGATTCGGTGTTTCGGTCGAAGTTTCCCTGTTCTTTTGAGAAATGGATGGCGGCCCGCTCGCCCGCACGCCAGTCACAGGGCCAGAAGCTTATCGTGTCAAAGACGCTGTGCTCGAAGTCGATGTCCTTGTATATCCGCTTGACCTTAGCGAGGATCTGTTCGGGAAGTGTCTCGTCCACATCCATATGAAAGTCTATGGTGACCGATGTGCCTGTTGCGCTTGCCGTTGCATCGGGCACGACTTCCTTGACGCGTGCGAGCAGGTCTGCAAATTGGGTGTCATACGAGATGCCAAGCGAGAGGGCGTGGTCGTTTGCCGTGCTGTTGCGTGGAGAGACATCAAAGTCAGTGTAGAGGCCGATAGGCATTTGCAGCCCGTTGAGGACGGCATCGATGAGTGCAAAGAGCCACTTGCCGTCGGGTGCGTCGTCGAAGCAGGTCTCGCTGAAGGATAGGCTTTCGTCCTTCGCGAGGTTGCTGGCCTTGCTCTCGAGGAGGGGGTAGCTTCCTACGGTTAGGTAGACAGGCGCATCCTTGGCCTTCGCGAGTGCCTCTTGCAGGGCGTCTTGCTGGTCTTCCTGCATCTTGCACGTGAGTTTGGCTCCGAAGGGGTCCTCGTGTAGCTCTACTGACTCCACGTCGTAGCTCTCAAGTCCTACGAGCACCTGTGCGCTGCCGTGCACCTTGGCGAGCAGGCTACTTGTCGGCCACCCGACGTACTCTATCGGTAGCAGGACTGTGATGCTGCGCTCATTTCCTTCGGGCTTACCGAGTGCATACGGCACATCCATGGCATCGAGGCGAGCGCACAGGACTTCTCGCATATCTCGCAGATCCTCCTGCAAGAAACTAACATCATCGACATCGCTGCGCGATACGGTGATGATTCCTGCGTCTCCTCCAACTGTCTCCGGGGACGCCAAGTTGGTTGTCTCCAGCTCCTCGTCGTCGAAGGCGCTCCAGTCCACGTGCGGTTCGACGGACACCACGAACGAGCCGGGCATGGGGTCGTGCGAAAGTGCAAAGACGAGCGCGTCTGCAAGCTTCTTACTTGTCTCGGAGTCGGAGTCCTCGCCGCCGAATGGGATTCGAAGCGAATGAGTTTTGACGTCGAGTTCGATGCCGTTGAACCAGTATGCGTAGGCACCCTCGATGCCGACATTCAAGGGTAATATGAGGTCGTCTGGCTCCTTGTCCGTCTCCAACACTGTGTTGAACGCCCGTTCGTCAAGCTGCAGCACGACGTCCGCGTCTTCTGATATGTCAATCGAGAGGATTTGGCTGCGATCGATATGCTTCGAGTCCCGATCAAAGAGGTATGTGTTGTAAATATTCTTTGGACGATTACACACATACAGCTCGACTGGGCGAACAAAGTAAGAGTAGAGTACGTCCTTCCACTCCTCGTCGCCGAACGCGTCGCTGGGGAGCGAGAGCGTGACCTCGTCGCCGTGCACGGCCATCTGGTAGCCGCCTGCGCCGAAGAAGTGGTCGAGGCGCGCCCGCAGCTCCTCGACCGACCCCTTGATCGCCGCGTAGGGCAGGTCGTCCTGGGCGGCAAGCGAGACGACGGTGCGCCCTGGCTCATCGTCGACCCACGGGGTCTTGGCCTCCGGGGCCGGTCGCGTCACGGCGCGTGCGAGCGCGATACCCATGACGAGCATCACGAGCACAACGAGGGCGATGCTAGCAGCGATGGTGCGTTGCCTGCGGGCAGCCTCGAGCTGTATGCCAAGCTCGGATGCCAGGGGAGCGAGGTCACGCTCCCTTCGGATGGGCCTAACCTGGGGATTCCCCTGCCTGTCGTAGGCGAAGAGAGGCTTGGCTCGGGTTCCGAAGCGCTCGTTGAGGTATGCCTCGTCCATGTTGAGCCGTAGCCTGCCGCCTTCCTGCGTGGCGATGCGGCATCCGCCACGGACCTCGAAGCGGATGGCCTCGAGGCACGCGAGGTCGTAGTGGAACACGGGTGGAAGGTCGTGACTATCCGGCACCTCGTGTCCGAGTGCGACGGGAAGCTCGCGAAACATGGAGTCCAGGTAGAGGGGCGTCAGCCGGGGAGGCTTGGCGTCGGGGTCCGAGAGGCGTCGCTCGATGTCGATGATGGTGGCATGGAGGTCCCGGGGTTCGAGCCCCGTCGCCCGCAGGCACACGTTGGAGAGCTTGAGGTCGCCGTGGTAGCAACCAGCCTCATGCATGTGACTCACCTGCGTATACACGTCAAGCAGTATCTTTGCGCTCTGGAGCTCGCGCTTGCGCGTGCCGAGGGACGCCAACGCCACGCCGTCCGTGCCACTGCCGCCTGCCATGGGGATTTCCCGGTGCGAGAGGACGATCTCCTCCAGGCTTGCGCCCACGTCCTCCTCCACGAGCGTGGGTCGACCGTCGGGGGCATCCTCGGCTTGCACGATATCAAGCAGGCGGGGACCTGCGCCGATGTGCCTCAGCTCGGCGAGTGCTGCCACTTCTGACCCAAAGGTGGTGACGTCGTCTGCCTCGAAGGCGATGGCAACAGCCGGTATGGCGTCTCCCGCGGTTCCGCGATAGCTTCCGCGAGTGAGACGCTTTCGTGGGGAGGAGAGCCGCAGGGGCGAACTCGGGCGGTCATCGCTGTTTGGGTAGAACGTCCCCTCCTGACAGCGAAGCGTGGCCGTTCCCGCATGGCGAACGACGAGTTGCGTGGTGCTTGCGGTTACCGTTTCCTGCATGGTCTTGTCACACGAGCCTGAACCAGGACCCGCCGAGGCGGATGATGTCACCCAAACAGGCGTCGACCTCGCTTACGACGCGTACCTCCTGCTCGTTGGCGAGAGCGTCGGCGCGCAGGCGTGCGTTGCGTCCGGGCATCACGAGCACGCGAATGCCGGT
>CACXDP010000397.1 GCA_902766445.1 uncultured Coriobacteriaceae bacterium | reverse complement strand
CCTCGTGCGAGGAAGAGACGCGTGTGATTGTCTTTCCGCACGAAACATCGCCCGGTGTCGAGATGCACATCCAGCTCTATGACCCTGCCGCCCGCAAGTTATTCGACGGGTTTGGCGGACTGCCGTATTACGGATACTTCGAAAAGCAGGATCCGCTCCCCGACAAGTGGCCGTACCATGGCGCCGTGTGGCTCAACCTGACGTACAAGGACGGCACCGTCGACAGGGCGCCCAAGGTCGCCCGGATCGTACGCAATTAGTGTACCTTTGCGACTGAAAGATTCACAAAACCCCAGTTGACGGAAATTTTTCAGGTTCAAATGCGCACTGTGTATTTTACACAGCGCGCATTTGAACCTGAAATTAGTCTGTTATCTGGGGTTTTGCGGCCTTCACAAAACCAAATGTACACTATTCCCCCCAGCGCCACCACAGAGACACGCCACCCGTCATCCGCGATGCCCCCGCGAACCCTTTCGCCATGGCTTCAGCATCGGTTTCGGCCATACATGACCAGAAAAGCCGCCGCGCCTTCGCATTCCATGCGCAGAAATATCTCAGATATTATTAGTCGCAGTACCTGTAGACGTCAGGCGAAGGGAATCCTCATGGCGAAAGCCGAGACGGACGCCCGAGTGCCCCGCAGCCAAACCGCTCTGGCCCGTCTCGGGAGTTCTTTCGCGGAATTTGAAGTGGATAGGTCGCCCCTATCGCCGATGGTTGCAGCGACCGCCAATAAAACTTGGTCAGGAGGATCAAAATCACGCCAACGATTAACCAAGCTCCCAGATCCGAAGCCTCCTTCTTGGCCCGCCAGGAAAGCGTGAGGAAGACTCGCAACCCCAATCGGACGATAGAAGTCACGCACGTCAAGCGCACGTGCCTCGCCAACTATCGCAGGGCATTTCCTGGTAATTCCCAAGCGCGAATCATCCGGCATACGCTACCCCAGCCGGACAAGGACCTCCTTACCCTGGAAGCCCATGCCGTACGTGTATATGCGCTCGCACCTGATTCCGCGCTCCACGAGTCCCCGAACATAGCGCCTGTCCTCTATCTGTTCGAGCGCACGCGCGCATGTGTCCTCCAGGGTCTGTTCTAAGTCCGGGTCAAACACCTTGAACTCGATAACCACCGCTGGCTCCGAACCATTCGCCCCGCTCATTGGGACAAGTGCCACGTCGTAGCGCCCGTAGCCGCTCTCGCGGTTCGACTCCACAGTATAGCGCCCGCGAAGCTTGGCAAGCATCCCCAGCACGAGGCCATGGTAGAAGCGCTCGGGTTCGCTCCTCTCGGACGGCCTCTTCCCCGAGTCGAAGGAAGAGGCGCAGCAGAGCATGACCTCCGCGAGGCAGCGCGTTGCGATGCGCGCGTCGCCGCGAAGGATGGCCGCGCAGAACTCGTCGTAGTCATCAGCGGCTTCCTCGAACCATCCCGCCACCATGCGGTCGAAGGTCTCCCGCACCTCGAGGTTGGTAAGCTCGAGGCGGCGCGGAGTGCGGACCACATTCCGGGGGACAGGACCCGGAGCCGTCACATAGCCGGCGGCGAGGAGCAGCGCCCACGCGGCATCCACGCGCGTGTCGAGCTCTGAAAATACCACCTGCTCGTCAATGACCTTCTCCACGATCCCGCCCCGCATGAGCTCCTCGAAGTCCCGCTTGAGCCGCGGCCTCCCCCTGCGCACAACGGAGGAGATGAGGCCGCCGGAACTCGTGTTGGCCCAATACGCGTCGTAGTGCCCCCCGGACTCCAAGAACTTCGTCACGGACCACGGGTTATATATACTGCCTTTGCCTCCGAAGGTGTAGCCATCGTACCAACCTTGCACATCCCCCCTCTCACCACCGAGGCCGAACTCCTCAAGCGCGGAAAAGGTCTCCGCCTCAGTGAAGCCGAAGCACGTGCGGTACTTGCCCGAGGAGGTGCTCACGACCTCCAAGTTGTTGAGATCCGAGAAAATGGACTCGCGCGAGACCCGTGTCACCCCCGTGATGAGGCCACGTCCCAGCGCCTTGTTCGTCTTGAACGTCGAGTTCATGAGGCGCCGCATGAACGAGGAGGCCTCGCCCCAGAACCCATGCTCCCACGCCTGCTGCATAGGCGCGTCGTACTCGTCTAGAAGTACCACGGGCTTCGTGCCATGGCAGCGCAAGAGCATACGGCAGAGATGATTGAGGGCCCGCGTGCAGGTGAGGGCATCCATGTCGTCGCGCACGCGCTCGAAGCGAGCCCGCTCCGATTGCCTGAGCCCTTCCCACTCGAGCAGGTAGTCGTAGTCCTCGTACAGGAGAGCAACCAGCTCGCACACGTGCCTTTGCATCTCACCGTAGGTCGGGTCCTTCACGTCGGCAAAGCTGAGGAATACGACCGGCACCGTGCCCTGCAGGGCGCGCATCTCTTCACGCTCCGCCTGCGT
>CACXDP010000396.1 GCA_902766445.1 uncultured Coriobacteriaceae bacterium | reverse complement strand
GGCGTGCGTGTGTGCGATGAGGCTCTGGATGGCCGCGCGTTCCTATCTCGGCTCGAGCGCACGGCGGATCTGTGCGACTCGTGCGCCGTGGGTGCACAGACTTCGGGCATCATGCAAAACGGATACAAAAACCGATATTAATCTGAGACACTCACCGCCCGTCGGCGTAGAATGAGCAGAAGTTGCAAGTGTGAAGCCCACGACCTACGCTCAAAGGAGAAGACCATGACCACAGCAACAGACGACAGCACTCGCGACGAGGACATCGCCGAGCTCGATGACGACGCGCTCGACAACATTGCGGGTGGCAAGTACCATCAAGTCGCATACGACATCAAGAAGCTCATGGAGTTTGGCTACCTAGACGAATACCCTGGAGACGAGTCCAAAGATTGGGACGCCGTCTCGGCCAAGGTTGAAGAGGCCTGGGCACGCGCGGGCGTGAAGTGCGTCACCAGTCGCGACGGACAGAATGAGTACTACTTAAGGGGCCATCGAATCAAAAACATTCACGCGCATTCCTGGATTAGTTGCCACCCCGCGAAGTAACGTCGCGGGACGGTGGGGACGGGGCAAACTGTCCGAAAACGGTCCAAGAGGGAGTATCCCCCTCGACCCCCATAGCATCCTTGCGCGGCCTGTGGCCGGGGACTCGCCCCGTCTGCCAGTTCCTCACGCACGCCGGGCTGGGCGAGCCCCCAAGCCTCATCGAGACCTCGCGGGACGACAGCCCCGCGTCGAGCAGCTCGAGCGCGCTCTTCCTGGTTCTCTCGTCCCATACGGGTGCATGGCCGCGACGGTCAACAGGGGGCCGGGCGGGGCATGTCACCGTAAGGCCCCACGGCGCCGACACCTTCACCGCACTCCCCACCCCCGGCTACACGGACGGCGTGGTCGCGTCGGGGCACGCCATCGCGCGGCGCGAGTACACGCCGTGGTCGAGGCAGGCGATGGTGCCCACCGCCTATTCACGGGCACCGAGAAGCGAGTACGGAGAACTGAAGAGCCGGAGTTAGGAGTTCAACCCGGCGGACTACGTAGAGGGCAAAGTGACGGATAGAGGTATCGAGTGGATGGACCTATTTGCGCATGATGCTCTGTCCTCGAACGGCTTCCGGATTTCGACTAGGCCACCCAAGGCCGTGGATAAGGATGGCAAGGTGATGAACAGAGGCCTAATTGCATGAGCGAGCTGGATGTAAGCGTTAAGGGCGAGAGGTTGCCCTCCTGCTCGATGGCGACCGTCCTCCGAACGAGCAGTATAGTATGTCACAAAGATGCTGCCCGACACTGCGGAGTCTTGATGGCATGCCTTAAGTACAATCGGCATGCGGCGTACAAATGAGTTTGTCCGACACTTCTCATCAAAAAGAGCGAAACGCTCAGGCCGTAGCTATGTGTCTGGCAACTCTCTCTGCCTCCTCGTCTAGGCGCTCGGAAAGCCACACGTTGATAAGTGCCTCGCTGCTCACGCCGATACGCGATGCTGCGCGCTCAATCGCGCGTGCCATCACTATAGGAAGGCTTAGCGTAATCTGTGTCGCGCTGCGTTCTTGGTTCGGCATGCGCGCGGTGGACATGTCCATGTATGCGGTGATGTCCTCGCCCTCGTCGAACCTTCGCTCGAGCTCATCATTTGTAATGCTTGGCATATACCTCGACCTCCTTCTTGGTTGATTTTCTGACCGATATGATTCGAATTGAACACTCCCCGCGATAAGTGATGACCGCGGTGTAGAACCCACGCGGAAGACGCGCAATCGCAGCCCATCGCTCCTCCGGATGAGAGTACAGGTGAACCTCCTTGAAATATGGGTCGTCCCACAGGTTCTTTCAATCTTCGCGTATCGCTGTGTACCGTGTCGGTCAGAGAGCTATAAAAAAGAGGCCAAAAAGCTCCGTCTGCACAGCGCTTATGACCTCAAATGCAGTGTATCACGATTCGCGGCGCGGCGGAACTTGATACCCTACCGTCGGCCAGCGGTCTCAGAACACGCCGTAGCCAACCCTTTCCACCCCCATCACGCCTCGACGCAACTGTCGTATGCCGATAGAATCTGGGCTCTTTGACAAACTCGGTGTCGTCCCTGCCTTTCGTGACGAAGCGAAGCTCGTAAGTGTCTCCTAATGGGTCGTCCTCGACCGGCGTGAATATGCACCAATGGAACTTGCGTAGGATGATCGAGCTGTTTCCTCCACCGGCATACAGCACCATGAGACTATCGTCATCTTCAAACCCAAAGTGACGTGGTACGGGAAGACCTGCGCAAACGTGGTACACCTAGAGAGTTCTAGCTTGTTAGCTGCCGTCTGATAGATGCCATTCCCCGCGCTTTCAGCACTCTCACCTGTGTCCCACCATCTCGAGACGTCGAACCTCGCGCCAGAGCGGTAGTGGAACTCGCCATGGTAGTTCACGGGGTATGGGCTCGGGTCCACAGCGATCTCAATATACTCATCTGTCCCATCCACATGGCTCCGCACATCGCAGACGATGCCAAGGTTCATCTGAATCTTGTTGGGGATGTCCTCCATCAGCTGCTTGGCATTGCTCACCCCCACCGTTCGGCCATCATCGTCT
>CACXDP010000395.1 GCA_902766445.1 uncultured Coriobacteriaceae bacterium | reverse complement strand
TCAAGGTAGCGAACGAAAATGTCGTTACGAGGCTTTACCGTATCCTTACTGTCCCTACTAATTCCTGGCAACTTAAGCTTGCATGCCTTAACTGAGGTAAGTGCCTTTCTAAACTCAAGCATATCGAGCACGATCATTGAGCCACCAGTAGTGCCCTGACGAATGTCGAAATATCGACGGACAGTGTCAGCGTTCACCTTATCCTCGCCCTTGCGTGCAATAAGGTGAGCCAATGACTTCCAGTCCTTATGATGTCCGCTTGCATCAATGTCGATCTTAATATCTTTGAAAAGATGTTCTACGGAGATACTGTCAAGAGACTCCCCTTTATAAACTCCCATGATAATTAATCTGTATATCTCAGAGACAATTGCCGCCTGAATATAACTCACGCCCGTATCCAAGGAATCGTCTACTGCTTTTACAATCTTGTTCTTGACGCTTAAGAGCCAGTTGGTGACGAGATATGAATCGTAATCGGAGCCCTCGTAATTCCACGACTCCTTGCCGAACAACCGCCAACGCAAAAAAGCACGAATAACTCGCACGGAGTTACCGTCTGCAGGCAGAACATAGAAGCCTACCGCGCTACTCTTTGCCGGTCGTTCAAACGTCACAAAATTCCTGCTCGAGCGCTTGATTTTAGTGATATTGTCAAACGAAACGCCTTCGGACTGCCAACTCACAGACGACTCTACAAACGCATTTATATCCTGAAATGCACTTCTTAAGACACCCGAAATACCACCCGTTGAAGAATAATCGAGAACACCCCCTTTCGACCAGTTGTTAAGTCTTTGCAGCGCGTCATTCAGCTTTGTCTGCGCTTCCTCCGGAATCTCTTGCTCAGGTTTTAGCGGCCGGAACGGACTGTCAGGCTCTGGAGGCTTTGGCTTCGGTCCCGGCTCTTGCGATTCGCCCGCACGCAACAACTTGATTCTGGGCATACCAAAGTCCTGTAAGATGTCAGCTCTAATGGAGGCAAGATACGTAATTCCATCTATAATGGTTTCCTGCGGACTACCGTCTCCCCAAATCGTAAGAAAGTTCCGAAGTCTTTCCTGCTCTTGCGCATCACCGACTTGGTCCTGGACGAGGTCCCAAAGTTTTTGGTCATATGTTACAGAAAAGCCGATACCGCTGGGAAACGCCTCTTTATTGTAAAGAACATCACGGACAACAGGCTCAATAATATCTCTGATTATGTATCTTGGTGTACGTTGTCCTTTTGACAAGGCATGGTTATAGTAATAAGTGATGCTTCTCCTCGTAAATGGATAGAGGTTCAGTTTTTTGCCGTACTCAGTCTCTACGAACTCCCAGTTCTTGCCCTCCTTGACCTCATGGACCGGCAGAGACGATGCTGACGCCAAATCATTTGCTGCCCACCTCTCAACTGTCTCGGAAGGCAAAGACATCGCGTTTAGATACCGTGCCACAAACTCGTAAAGTTCATTCTCGCCAAAAGCCCCATCGGGAACATAGACATAGTGTGTAATACGATCTTTGTGGTTATCGCGAAAGTTCTTATCAAGGTAATAACTCGTTGTACCAACAAACGATGAAATCCTACACAAGTCCGTACCACCCGTATGTTCAACAAGGAGCGCATCGAGCAGCGCACTGTCTACACCAGTAAATGAGGTAACGTCCTCTATGAATAGCGTTAGGGTTTTCCCCTGCCTCAGGAGTTCTCTGCGTATATCGCTAAAGATATCACTGAAGTCCCCCGGATGAATACCCGCGCAGTTTTGTACCACATCGTTAACGAATTGGTTCATGTAGGCCGAAATCTCAGACGCAAGCTCTACTTTGTCCATCAGCTTTCGTGCCAGTTTCTCCGCTTTTGGATCAGACGAACCACTCATATCGTCGAACAGATCAGGAGTGACATAAAAATCGGACTGTTCGAACTGGGCAATTGTGTCTCGATCCACATTCGTATTCTCTGCTATCCTCGAGAAAATCCTTTCTATGGGTCCCTCGGGAGACATGAGATGCTCTCGAATCGCCTCATTGCTAAGAAATGCTACGAGTCGCTTGCGCTCATAATTCTTTAGGACTATGTCATGCTCGCCTTCGTCATACTGGATCTCAACGAGGAAATCGTAATAGATACTCCCCTTGAGCTTCTCTTCATCCTCCGCAAATGTTGCCCTTACGAGCCTCTCATATACTTCCCTGTTTGCGATGCCGCGCACCTCAGGCATGGCAAGTAATTGTCGAATAGTTCCCTTGAGAGTGTTATCGCTTCTCCGAACAAATAGCACCACTTCATCTGATTGTTTATCACGCCTGAACCTTGCCTCGAGCCAGCGAATCAAATGTGATTTACCTGTTCCGCTCTGTCCGTATATGGCAACAAACTGATGCCGATTCTCCGGGTTGAGAACCAAATCGCTGTAGACATCATTCTCGGTCATGCTCTTCCCGCGTTCAGGGACCATTTCAAAACGGTTGAGCAACCACAGTCTGTGATTCGGAACATGCGTTACGAGAAAATCGGCCTGTGATACAGTCATGGTGTCAGGCCTGATTACACTAGTGATTCGATCCCTTGCAATACTTGAGTCCATTTCCGTCTCCTACTCGTTGACGGTTATGTTCGTAATCGTACGCGAAATGCTGTGGACATCCATGGGATGTAAGCTCCATGTGTCTTGATCCAAAATGTGCTCCATTTTGATAACACCCGTATCATGTAGTGTCCGCAGGCCACATGAAACACCATAGTTAATACTACGATTGTCGACTTCAAAAACGATATCTAAATCAGGTCGCAGGACATCCACGAAATTGCTGACGGAGTATCTTCTTCCCACTTCTATCGTGCTGTTTTTGATGCAATCCCTCAAAAATATACTTGGATTGGGGATTGGAAACATGCCATGCATGACACCAAAGCCAAGGAAGGAGAACCAAAAGCGCCACGCTAGCAAGCTTTGGGTATCAATCTCTATGCCATAGTTCTTTAAAAAGACGCTCTTCCAGCCTGAGTCCGAAATCCTTTTATTCTCCAACAGTGCTTCTGGCCCCATATTGAAGAATGCCCGTGTAACCTGGTAAAACTGACCAGTCGCCAGATTCTTCAGGCGGGAATTTGCAAAGCACCTCATAGAGTCTATCGTCTCAACCACACTTCCGTCCACCGCGAGAGAAACGTTGCCATCGCTGATAGTCACAAGCCCCAACTCCACCGCAGCTTGACAATACTCACCAAAGTACGAGCTTGAATTATTCACATAATCAGGCTCCATCATGCTCCTCAAATCGTCTCGCTTAATCACATGATTCCGCGAACCATAGACGTTCTTGCAGAGCACGTACACCCTCTCGGGAATGGCTGTCGTCACCATTTTTTGTTTAAACATAGTACACCCCCTTTATTTCAGCATATGTAAGGACAGCACAGGGCCATCCACAATATCGGTTAATTTTTTATATATCCGGCCAAAGTAATAGTCCTCGGTCACAACATGAAGCAACCTTACTCCGTCACGGTTACCCAACGTCCTGGCAAAGTAGCGATAGAGTTCAAAAACTTCTTGTGGCGACCCGCTGTACTTCACCACAACGACTCCCGACAAATAGAACATTCCATCTATGATAAGTTTCTTTGCGAACACAGGATCTAATACAATGATATTTGCATTATCTTCAAGTAGGCCGGCATAACCGTCTAAGCCGGTTTCGTCCATTGTCACGAGCGCAGAAATTCGATACCTAGAAAGCATCTTAAAGAGCTTTGTGTTTTGGTCCTCAGGCACTAAAACAATGGCCTCCTTGGCTCCCGAAAAAATGGACAACTGCTCATTGTCGAGTTGTCTTATGGGAGCAGCGAGCTTCTTCTTTAAAGGGAACTCGCCTTTGTCAAATGCTTTCACATCGCCATGCTCATTACATCCGGCACAGTATTCAAGAACATAGTGGTAGGTATCGTAAAACATCTCGGACCAGCACTCAGTTTTGGAGTGTTGTATTGCTCGACTCATGGTCGCATAAGCATCTTTATGAGCTTTGTATTCAGCCTCCCGGAAAGAGTCTAGCCCCTGTTCAAGATTCTCCCTGTTAGTCGAGAGCAACAAGTCGTCCAGAATACGCACCACGAAAACATATTCATCGCCCTGTGGTATTACATCACGAATATTAATAAGACCGTACCTTCTAAGAAATAGCAGAACGTTGATATTCCAGTCTTGATGCTGTCCAGACACCGGCCGATCTTCAAAGTAGTTCTCCTCTGTATAGTTTGGCAGTACGGCCGTGTTGATTATGATACTTTCTTTTTTATAGAGAGTTTTTTTGCTGAACAGCATGCTTTGCCAACGATCGACAATATGCTGTGTCGTGAGCACCTTCTTCGAAATTCGACCGCGGGCCGAATCAAGGTCAGCTTTGCCAACACACATAATGCTCAGACAGGGAAGTTTGTCCCTACCGCCACGACCGAGTTCTTGGTAGTACGCGTTTGGGTTTTGCGGCACGTATAGATGCAACACCGTTCGCACGTCGGGCTTGTCAACACCCACACCAAAAGCTGACGTTGCAACCATGATTTCGAACTCATCATCAGTCCACTCGTCAATCAAAACCCTACGAGCCTTAGGCAACGTGGTTCCCGTGTAGGTCTTTGCATTAGTAATGCCCGCACCAATCAGTAATGCTTTTATACGCTCTGCCTCGTAAGGACTATCGACATAGGCAATGAGGGGGTGCGGCATCTTTCTAATAAGATCTAATAATCTCTTGTTCTTATCCGCTTCAGAGCTAGTTCTTATATGCATGAAGCGTGGTTCGTGACGGAGAGCATCGCATCGTATCTCTATCCACTTATCCTCGCCTGAAGAGAAGAGGCTCTTCAAAACAGCCACACCCTGCTCCTCAAACGTGGCAGACAGAAGAATGGTTCGAATCTCGGGATTCTCTCTCATGAGATTCTTTCGCCAGCATTCCAAGCATTGATAGTCAACCCTGAACAGCGCACCCCAATCAACGACAATGTGTGCCTCATCGATGACAATGCTTTTTAGATAATGATCGGACGCTGCTTTCTTTAGCACATCTTTAATCCGCTTGTTTGTCATCACAGCCTCAGGCGAGGTAAACAGTATTCGCGCCGTCCTGTTTTTCACCGCCTCGAGAAATGGCCCTAGATTGTCGCCGCCACTGTACGAAAAGACCTCCGCATCAACATCACGTGTTTTAAGCAAGCTCTTGCACACACGAACTTGATCCAGAGCTAGGGATACGGTCGGCACAATCGCGACAGTAAGATCGCTGTATTGATAAGCAACCGTTTGCGTGATGAGACTTTTCCCGCCACCAGTCGGCAAGGAAATCAGGGCAGTGAATCCGGGCGGCGTATTCAAAGCTCCGCACACAGCAAGCTTCTGGGCGACTGACTTGAACGTAGTGAAGCTTGTCAGCTTACGGATAAATGCGTTGGTATTAAGATTGAATCCATGGGGCTCTCGGTAGGAGGATGCCCCATCAGCCATGAATACATCCTTGACAAATTTGTCGTTCACGTACTCAGGGAATTCGAACGCTGCATGATATTTGCCAGATGAAGCATTCTCGTAGATTCCAAATACGTTATCCTTCGGTATAGAGATGGTACGTACAGACATGGACGTCTGCAGTACCAGTAGGTAGTTTCGCATAGACATGAGCACATCGTTTACGGAACACTTGCCATTACGGTACAGATTGACTGCATTTATCAGACGTTTCGCCGTGTTAACAATAAATCTTTCTCGTGCGTTGGACGTTGAATAGAGTTCCAGCTCGCAATGATCGATGTCATCATTGAGGTACGATTCGACCATTGCGTTTAATTCTTCTTTGCAAAACTTCACCATTTTGTCACCTTAATGAATGCTGCAGAATCTAGGACAAGCCTTGGATTTCCAAGCGCTCGAAGCACGGCGTTTTGCTCCCTCTTCAAGATTTCGACTTGGGTCCTGTCGCTGCCGTACAGTATCGTCTTTGCCATTTCTGCAGAATAGATACGATCCATCTCTTCCTTCGCTCTGGGGAGGTTTGATCGTCGGACAACAATGGTACTCGCCCTCTTGTATGCCGATTCTCTCGCCTTATCGATAATCATCTCCCACATTTCCTCGGTGTACTCCGCCTTGAATAGTGACATCAAACTAGGACTGCCTCCCCGCCTACCCAAGTGTTTGCAAGTCGATTTCTTTAGGCCAGCATTAATGATTCGTTGATACTCGGCCACTATCGTGTTCTCTCTCAACGAATCGGGATTGTCGATACTAACGGGAACAACAATCTGAGCGGACATAAGGTATCCGCGATAAGGCGCTAGCGCAAATGGCGAAATCCCTCTATCAATTAGATAGGTCTCATCTGGCTTGAGATCCCATACAAACACGATTCCCGTCCAGTTGATGCGCCCAGGCACAGCAAATGCACTCGCTCGTCCTTTACAGCTATTCATTGCGTTGTCAACGATACAGTCGAATACAGCATCCCCCGGCGCAAAGAAATGAAGGTAATCGTTCTTAAGAGCTGTGTCCCTCATGAAGGTGCCCTCAATAATGCCCTCTTGACGACTCGCGCCATTAAACCTGCTATATGACTCGCGTACATTGGAGACAAACCGGTTTTGCTCAGTTCCAAGGTACGAATCCCAACGAGGTGGGATGAGCAATGAGTTTGAGGCTGATCCATATGAGAAACTATTTGCCGAATAGGTGATAACATTAGCTCCTTTTGAATGCCCGCGGAATCCCGCGAGCGACGCCCATTTGAGCATAGCGCTTGAAAAGAGCTCATTCTCGTTTGCGGAGTAGTACTCTACAAGTCTCTTCAACTCAATGAATAGCGGCTTATAGATGAAACCAGCCGCATCGAAACTCTGTTCCTTACGAACCGCATCTCTCATCGCCTCGGCTTTAATAATAATGGAGGGTATGCGATCCATGAGACCATAACGATAGTCGGTTTTGATGGCGTCGACTATCTCGTTATCAATGTCTCGCATGATGATTTCCATACCGCTTAGAGACTGGTTAAAGATTTTCAAACCTTTGTTCCAAAAGTCAAAAAGCGACGCTTCAAAAGAGTCCTTCGTATGCACCACAACCGATGTGACGACCGGCCGCTCAGGGTCACGCTCAAGTCGATCCAAACGACCAATGCGCTGCTCGATTAAGCTGGCATCCCAAGGCAAATCGATATGAAACACATAGTCCGCGCATTGGAAGTTGCGTCCCTCACCGCCACTAGAATCGCACAGCATGATTCTACATTTTGACTCAGACTGAAAACGATATGCCTGTACTTCCAGCTCCATAGGAGACATTCCGGCACCAAAGAAACTAATCTCTTCCGAATCAAAAACACTTTCCAGCGCTCGCCTGTACGCCCTAAAAGTCTCGCTAAAACTCGTAAACAGTACGACCTTTTCACCGTAAAGGTGCTCGCTGAGCATATCAAGCGAAGTCACTATGCGAGAGTTAAACTCCGCCCTATAGTTAAACGGATCAGACAATACCTCATTTATGTGCTCAATGATGTCATCTTCAACCACCTGCCATTGACGCGCGTATTCCATAAGCTCGGCGTCAACCCAGCCTCCTCGTCCGCGCCAGCTATCGAGAAATGCGTTAAACGCCCACGGCGAGCTGAAGAAGGAGCAAAGCAGTGGTTTTACGAAGTCATTGATGGATGCAGTCTTAATAGCGTCTTTCAACCATTCGACCAGAGCGTCATTACAAAGTGTTTCGTATGTGTTCATATCCATGTCGTGAACATAACTTACCTCACGCAATTCCCTAACGGGAAGTATTCTCTCGTTGTCATCATCAGCTTCCAAGACCCTTCTTCGGTTCCGGATAATCTTGTCGGCTATTTGATAGTTGCTGCAAATATAAGAGAGAACTACCTTGATACCCCGAACGCCGCAATCCGCACTCTCGAACTTAACTTGCCCTAGCAACTCACTAAGCTTTTGGTCACCCAAACCATCACAGATACCATCAAGCGAATCAAGGATATCGTCGAAAAGCTCTTCACAGTCCTCACTCTCATGCGGATCATCACCACCATCATGTGCGGCATCGATCTCCTCGCTCAAGTCATCGAGGTCATCAAGTACTAACGCTGTCTCCCGTATAACACTACTCTGCTGATCAACAAGGGTCCCAAAGGTACACGGATCAACGGAATCATACCTTCTTGGATCGAGCAGTCTCAGCAAACTAAGGTATTCTTCTTTGCGCTGCTGTACTGGAGTGGCGCTAAGGAGCAGAACATTACAGGCGTTACGGCTAAGCTCGTGTATCTTGCGATAGGAGCGCGCTTCACCAATGTACCGGTGCACTTCGTCAACAATTAAAAAATCGTAGTGCACATGCTGAAATCCACCCGCAACAATTTCGTCGATTGAGCGAACATCAATCCTGTTGCCATTTTCCCCAACACCCACTACAGCGTTGAATTTTAACAGCAGCTCGACTTTCCACTGCTCCTTAAGCGAAGGTGGAACAACGATTAGGAACGATTGGTTTGCAACATCCCTGCTATATATCTTAAGCACAGAGAGTGCTTCGATGGTCTTGCCCATGCCCACCTCATCCGCAAGCATATATCGACAAGGTGATTCTTGTAGGCATCGGAGGACAGTGTTAACTTGATGCGGCAGCAAACGGATTTTCGAGCCTGCGAGCAGTTTGAACCCATCAATCGAGTTCTCAAGGATATTCATACTCCGAGAAACAACTGCCCTACCGAAGTACCATGCAGGATTCTGGAACTCGTAGTTCTTTAGCTGCACCGCAGGATCGACATTCCCGTTCGTAAACGACGCGATGACTTCGCGCTCGTATGCCGTGCGAGACTTACGATCCTCTTTTCCCTGCAGATAGTACCGATGATAACCATCAGCATCCTCTTTAACGCCGAGGATTTCAAACACTTCGTTTCCCAGCATCACTTCGCTACCAATAAAGAGGGTACAGCGGCACACACTATCGATGGGAAACAGGAGGGACCCTTTTGGCAATTCATCAAAAAAGAGCGTTAGATGAAAGGGGTCGTGCACATCTACGCGCACGACTCCCTCGAATTCATCGGCCTGAGTGACCTGCGCACAGATAAAAACCCGGGGATCTGTCACGCTCTCCCGATCCGCTGGGCAACGAACATACATTCCCCTGGCAAGCATCCTTCCCCCTTAACCTATTTGCTTATAGGCCGCCAAACAGACCTCACGATTGGGGCAGTAGGTGCACCAATCGTCACACTCCTTTGAAAACTGGCGATACCTTAACAATTCAGAAGATAGAGCCTCACGTACGTCCTCTTCCTCCGTTACCTCAAACTTGCCCTCGAGCACGTCATGCCCGTACCTGTCCCTTAGGTGTTTGTGTAAAAACTCTTCCCGGATCCGCATGTTACGACGCTGCTGCTCTCCAATTGCAGGGAAGCCATGCGCAGGGCACGCCCTTTCTAGGCGCTTCACCACACCATTTACTGCATCGATTTTCGACGCGGAACTCACGAATGGGAAGTCTCTTGACACCCCACTTATGTTGTCGTTAACGGCGTCAAGGATTAGGGGCTTACTACCCGGCATACCTTCCAAGTCCTCCTTCGATTTGTTCTCAAGCAGAGCTTCCATATATTTGGACAGAAGGAATGAATCCTTGAATACCGACCCTTTCTCTACAATACTCTCTAGCAAGAATCTGTACCCACAGATGCGAAGCCGACAGCGATCCATCTCGTCAAATGGGTTATCTCCATTTCTTGTTAGCCCAACGCTGATGGCACTTGCATCAGCAAGACGGCGGCCAAGTCTCACTTCATCATAGGGCCGAATCCTAACACCAAGCATCATGAGGCGTGTGTAAGGATTCTTCTCCTTCTCCCCATCTCGCTTGATGTAGCTGAGTTTGAATTTGGCACGGTTAAACTCGAGCCCGTAGAGGAGCGCATACGCCTTGAAATGTCTGTATTCCTTACGGGACTTTACGAATACCTGATACTTCCAATCAACAGGACTTTGTGCCACAGTAAAGAATTCTTCATCCAGAGGCCACGGAAAGTCTCTTATGGCAATTGAGTTGACGTCTTCATCGGATAGGCAAGCAAAGTGATAGACAACGTCATCCTTCCCATAGTGACTGCGAGCACTCTGCATGATGTCGCCGTCCACTTGCTCGAAGCCTTTTACTATCCAGTTTGCTCCACCAGCCCTGACCTCCTGCTGGGTCAAATAGATAGACATGGTAGACTTCAGGCACTCGAAAGAAGCGGAAGCATCGATTCCATCGACTTCTTCAATTCGTAGATAGACTCTTCGGACAATGTCCTCAAATTCACGGTCTAAGTCTCTAGATCCAAGGATTTCATCATGCAGATACTCTTTGAGCCTCTCGTAGAAGGAACGGAAGTTGTTCGGCCTTCTTTCAAAGTCTTCGTAGAAGTACAAAGAAAGACCTTGCAGGTCCTCAAGCGCCTGAACAAGCTTCGTTATCTCTCCATTGCTAAGGGAGTAATACGAGATACGGCCCACTTGCTTCGCTTTAGCACCTCGGACTCGTCTCTTTTTCGTCTTGAGCGACTTGAGGCGTTTTACCATTTCGTTTATACTCTCGCAGCCCTCAAATAGCGCAAGAGCCCTTTCGAAAAGGGTTGACAATTCACCGCGATAGTCCTCCTGGAGAATGCCCGCCATAAGACACTCCCTGACATCATTAATATCGTCAATCTGCAAAGAGTTGGACTTGACATCCCACATGTTTGCAATTGCAACGAAAAAGTGTCCAAGAGGGTAGTTGAGAAACTGTCGCTCACCAAACTGCTCCGGAAAGTAGGTTTTAAGTATCTCGTTTACCGACATGTCCGCAGCATAGAATTGTTCTTTCATAGCCCTAAGAGGCATGTCTGGAATCACTCGTCTTGCGGACTCGTATATATCCGCAACATAGCCAGCAAATTCTGTTACATTGTCAAACTCTATCATTTCGTAGTCAAATGACTGGTTGGTGTGCGCGATATCACCTTCGGCAAGCTTTCCCAAGTTGTCAGCCAAAACATTGCCTCGGTAGCTCACGGCATCCTGAATAGGATGGAACGGCTCCTGTGTACCCAAGAAGGTAATCGGAAAGTCAAAGGAAGAGTATATGTCCACCCACGATTGGTATACATTCCCATACTGGAGTTGGTAGCAAAAGAGGAGTATTACCTTTTTATATTTTGATAGTTCCTCGATTGCTCGCAAGATAAGAGGCGAAAACTGGTGAACACCGTGAACGACAACCCTATCCGGAATATCAGAAGGTGAAACATCCTGTTCTTCTCCTCCACTGACCGCATTCGCAATGGCAACGTCAAGCTCGTTAGGCTCAAGATGAGATACCAAACGGAACAACTTGGCGCTCTGCGTTTCAAGGATGGATTGATAGAGGGACACGATAAACTTCTGCTCGGGGCTCAGCCTGTCGCACAGGATGTCTCCAGGCTCAACATCAAGCTCAAATAGGGTGCGGATTGATTTGAATACTTCATCACGGTTAAACAGGAACGCCCTGCGGATGTTGTCCATTCCTGAAGAAACATCCAATCCCGAGTACTCGTGGTTAATGAAGTTGTCTATCGCGGCATTCTGCTTGATTGCACAGCTCGTGCTCTCCCACCACGTATAAAGGGAGTCCGTGAGGTTCTTAACTGTACGAAGGTTATATCGACTGAAATCATCCCCATAGAACGACCTCAATCCATTGGCGAGCGTCTGCGAGGCACAAAAGTACGGGCACGTAGTTATTTCCGCCCAGAACGGTTCATCTTTCAGCTTGTATGGATTCTGATACGTATAGATTACTATCGACATGCTATACCTCCAACAGAGATCCCCAGCTGAGTCTTGGGTGCCGATCGCTGTCCTTTAGCCATATGCAGTTCCGTATTGCCCGCGTAAGTGCAACGTACAGTATCCGAGACTCCTCCGACAGCTGTTCACTCAGCTCTACCGTAGGTTCATAGTTGGTGTTGTACTCATACGAATCGTTTCCAAAGGTCGTAATATACGATAATCTGGATTCTGCGTAATTGGCATCCTGCCTAGTCTTGGTTGGCTTTGATATGTCCGCATACGTAAAAGGAAGTATCACTGTGCCGTACTCGAGTCCTTTTGACTTGTGCACGGTTGTACATAGAATCCTAATGCCTTCTTCGTCTCCAACGACCTCTCGCGAAGCTTGTTCCTGCCGAGTGAGTATGTTAACACGTAGATAGTCAGCAAGTTGATTCAACGTGAGCGCGTCGACACGAGAACTCTTCACGATTCTCTCGATTAGATATTCGTAGTTCATGATGTAGTGCCGCTGCCTAGCCCGATACTCACTGTATCCCTTCCAGGGCTGTAGCGCATCGTAGAGTTGTTTCATCACGAATAGCGTTGGCTGCGTATACGCTTCCACTACGACATCTTGCCATGTCTTGCCCATCCTGATTTGTAGGAACTCATCGAGAATCCGGGTTAGATCTGCTGTACATTCATCAAGAGTCGCATCGCGATAACCTTGGTAATCAAGCTTCAGGCCAACGAAGTTCGACTCGATAAGGTTGACGAGATGCACGGCGCTCGTATTATTCCTTAACGCGGAAACAAGCTTGTACAGGTCATGCGTAGACGTCAACTGGAAGAGATTCCCGCCAGAATTCGTTTGAACGGTAATCCCTTTCCTGCTTGCCGACTGAACGACATTCCCAACTTGCCAGTTGCTCCTGACTAGAATCGCGATGGTACGCTCCGCCTTACTCAACGGCCTCATACCCATGTCCGCTCTTTTAGCAATGATGCTGTTCAAGAGATCCGTCTGCCCTAGCAGAGTCTCGGATAACGCCTCGTCGAAGGCGTTATCCGTCTTCCCGTGATACTCCACCGAAGCGAATACGTCTTCGTCGCCAATCTCGGTCGTGATGGCACTGAGTAACCTGTCAGATGACTCCTTGTATGGGAGATAGCCATGCTTACCCATGCTAGAGAAGAGCGGGTGATAGCATTCTAAAAGCCGTTTGTCTGTTCTATAGTTAGTCGTGAGACTATATGTAGCCCAACCAGACTTACTTAGGTTCTTTATTCTCTCGAAAGCACTCAGCGTAGCTCCGCGGAACCGATAGATGCTCTGTTTGAGGTCTCCGACAATGAAAAATCTACAGTCTGCGCTAATTACCTGCTGAAGCCTTGAGAATACTTTGATTTGGACATCATCAGTGTCCTGGAATTCGTCAACGAACAAATGACGAAACTTCAGAGTCTTTATACTCTCATCATGCTGGTCCAGTACTTTCTCAAAGAGAATGATTGCCTCTCTAAGATCCAAATCATTGTATCCGCGCAGAATTTCGGAGTAAGCCCGTTCGGCAGGTATCACAACCCTCTCAATAAGGTCGTTATAATACGGCACAAATCCAGTAGCTGAGACACCCATTTCCTCAGCCTTGATTCTATCGAAATCAACGCTCTTGGCGTAAAGGCGGTCAGCGATTCCGATTAAGCTCTTCTTGAGATCATATATCGGCACAGGAATCTCATGTGCAAAGTTTGGATTCTCCTCCTCCATTTCATCGAGAAAGTCGCTCAGGTATCGGTCATAGCAATCAGCTCTCGTGAGCTCGTTGGAAGAAATATTGAAATTCGTACCCAAGGCTGTATGCAACACATCATTTCGAAGAAATCGAATCGTGAAACTGTGAATAGTCGATATGTTTGCCTGATCAACCTCGTCGACAAAAAGGAGATACTTTGGGTCACACGTCAGGATGAAATAGTTGACGAACATCTGCTTTAGCCGAACTTTCATGTTCGTCGCAGCATCGTTGGTGAAGGTCAGCATAGCGATTTCGTCAACCAAGCTTGTCACGGGTTTGGCACGCTTGCCACATAAATAAGCCACCCGGGAGACCATGGAGTAGGTTTTGCCTGTTCCCGCGCCAGCTTCCACAAGCATATTATCCTCGGTCGACCCATGTTCCACACAATATTGCTGATAGTTAAACGTAGTCAAGGAGGCCAGCTTTTCCAGCAATCTCACTTGCTTCTTCGTGCAGAGTCCTTCCTCAATAGCGCACTGCTCTTCAGATTCGTGTTCCAGTCCTTCAACGTAATATGCTTCAAAGTTGAATGTCTTGGTAGAGTTGTTCCCCATCGTAGGCGGACTCTTGTAACCGATTCTAAGGTCATTAGAGTTTGCCTGGATATTGTGTGCGCTGAAGGCATCACCCAGAGCTAGGATAAGCTCCTTGTAGCTCTGCTTCGATGACATAAAGACAATGCGCTTCGTACCTTGAAAATAGCTGCGAATAATTTCGAGCACATCTTCGTGAGAAACCGGTCGATAATGCACAGAGAGTATCGAGTATGGGAGGACTTCCCTAGTGGGAACTGGCGACACTTGGTTTCTGCCAGGCTCCCACTCCTGACGAAGCTTAGCGATTACATCACTCGTGAGTTCCACATGCGGGATACTACGATAACGACTGAAAACGCCTTCGATTTTTTCTCGAAGCAACTGCTCATCTTCAAGGTCCTCCTTGAAGATGGTAAGGTGACTTTCGGAAATGATATCCAGCCCACTGACTCTATACTCTGTTTGCGTAATGAACGGATAGCAAACAACGTCGCACACGAGTGGGCTGATGTTGAACTTCTCTGTCACCCGATTGAGCAAGCTAAATCGATATGCTCGTGCCTGCTTCTTAGGAGAGCGTTGCGGTTTCGCATATCCCTCTACCACAATATCGTCAATACCACGTACGAGAATCTTATCGTAGAGCCAGCCCTTCACCTCAATGATTAGAATTCCTGAACCTTCACACAGCAGGCAGAAGTCATATTCACGGCCATCAACTTCACGATTGTTATATACGATAACGCTCTCAGGTAAGTTGGTGTTGATACTCTCCCAAACTTTAGCTTCGCCCCTGCGCTCTGGACGCGCGTCAATCATAGTCGCCATAAACGGTCTCCCACGGCATCACCCTGCATGTCAGCTAAAAGTGATTGTAAAGGACATGCTGGGCGATGACGAGATCAAGGAGTGACTATCGGCGGAATGCTTCGGCACACGATGCAACCGAATGGCCGCTTGTGGAAGTGCCCGTCAATACTGTCTTGCCATATGTGGCATATCGATTCACAAAAGCGAGTGCACACCATGCCACTTCGCCTACGTCGTCATCGACGAGGCACACCACGCCGTAGCCCCCGCTCTCAAGAGGTCCATCCAGCACTTCGACCCGACTTCCTCGTCGGCCTCACCGCCACCGACCAGCGCCCGGACAAGAAGCGCCTGGAAGAGGTCTGTTGCTTGGCATCAAAATCGCCGGATCCTCGGTCACAGCCCTCAAACCCTTGCCAAGCCAACCCTTTCGAAAGGCAAAGGTCTGATGCGCCTTGAACTTCATCTTGAGCTTTTCTTCCATGGCTCATTCGCCCTTCGTCTTAAGGTATTTGCGCATCAGGCACCCGCCCTCGAGGTACTTGTCCGTGACGCATTGCTTGCAATGGACGCACTTGGCCGGGTCGATGCGGTATCCATCACCCGTAATCGATATCGCGCCAAAGCGACACAACGATTCGCACTTAAGGCACTGCCGACACGCGTTGTATTTGACCACCTGATATCTCGCGCGCATCATGAGGACATCTGCATCGCGGCTACGAAGCACACGAACCTTGGCGGCATACTCGTATCCTGGCTGGGTGAAGGGCATCACGGCGATGACAGGCTCGCTAGTGCGCGGGTCGATGAATACGTGCTCGTCAAGCAGCTTGCGTCCAAGGCCGGGAGCATAGTCGCCGATGGGGGACATGAGGCCGACGAGTTCGTCGGAGAACGGCCGCTCGAGCGAGAAGATCATCGCATTGTCCTCGGTGGCGCAGTGGCTCGCATCGACCAGAACCGATTTCGCAGCCGCTACGCCATTGCCTCCCTGTCGTGCCTTCCACTTGCCAGTGTCTACGTAGACCTCGGGGTCGGGCTTTCCTATCCTTCTGGCGAAGTCTACCAGGAAGGAGTGCCATCTCTCCCACTCCTCAGGCATGTAGACCGCCGACAAGAACTGAGCCCGAGGGTTGTTGTTTGGACAGCACCAGCATCCTACGCGCTCGTAGCCAAGACGGTACGCATCGTTAAAGTCAAGGCCTTCGGAGAGGATGTAGAGCCAGACGTCGATATCGTCCCAATGAAAGATGGGGGATGCGACTTTTTGACGCTGAATCTTTACCGACTCGGCGCTGTCCTCTATCCGGTTGTACTTGCTACGCGCAACCGACTCGCCCTTTCGCACCCCATAAAACGTCAAGATTGGCTGGTCGCCGAAGAAGCCCTTGAACGCACGGGATATGGGCCCGGTCTTGAACATCGAGCAGCACCATCGCATGAGACGCGCTGGCGGCCCAATCTCGTTCGCCACCTCATAGAAATCTTGCTCGTAGTTCCTCGCGGTCTTGAAGATGGCGAGCGGGTGGCTTGCCCTGAACCGTTCCACGTACTCGATCGTACTCGGGAATTCGAGCGTTGTGTCTCCGAAGATATGCACGAGGTAAGGGTTACTCAAGGCACGCACTGCGAGATCGGCCGTAACCGTTGAGTCTTTTCCGCCCGAAAACGACACCACTAGGTTTTCTTCCTCGTACCCCTTTGCGGCGTCAACGATGAAATCGCACGCCTCTCTCACAAGCTCTGCCTTGTGAGCTTGGTTTGCCTTGGCAAATGCCTCGATGTTGCGACGAAAGAAGGTGTCGTCGTTGTTCGCGGAGTAGCGGTCAAGTTGCTCGCGTATTCTCGCTGGGTCGAGCGAAAGAATCTCGGCGACAGTAACGCCGTGCGGCTTCCCGTTCACGTAGTACTTGCTGCCAACGGCCCACACCGAGTCGTGCATATACGCATACGGCTCTGCTGCCACTATCTCAAAGAGCAGCCTCTCCTCGGGAAACACGGGTCGAAGATCGACGCAGAGGTACTTCGCCTCCCCACCACAGTGCGGACAAGTTGTCTTGTTGCCCTCGGGCACACGGATGATGGGGATGTTGCACGATTCGCACCAATATACAACGTGGGGAGCCTCCTCAAGAGTCTCCCTACCACACTCAGGACAGTTTTTGCTATCCGTATATCGGTTACATTTCGTGCAGTACACGTTCCTCCCTGCTCGAGCTCAGCTCTTGGTCGCCGGGTTCCAAGGGCTTATCATAGCAGATTCCCACATTCATTATTAAGATTTACGGTATTGTTTTATTTTGATGTGTTCGCGTTAGCTGCCTTACGCCACGCGGTTCATTTACCGCGGATTATGATTCGCACAGACAATACAGTCCATGACTGGATAACTTGGATTCATTGTCTCCGTTAGTATGTGGTCATGCACGTTCCGGCTTTGTTTCGGTTCCGGGCAAAAGACCGTAAACTATTGGAAGGGCAATATGATGGCAACATGTTCGGTATGCGGTAGCGAGTTTGATGTTTCTACAGCCAGAAGAAGTATCGGACGTAAGTATGGCGCAGGCGAGTATGACGATTTTTTCCCCGAAGGAGATGTCTGCATAGATTGCGCAAATGATCTGTTTGGTGAATGGCAGGCAGCCGCAAATGAATTACGAGACTTGATGGGTCCAGAGAACTGGTACGATGATTAGCCACACCGCTACTGTCCTGCAGCCATGCTTTATGTTCTCGCCCTGGCGTTTCTCACTACTTATGCGATACCATACGTCGGGCCACGAGGTAACGCCGGGCATCTGCGCCACATTGTTACCCGAGCCGATGTCGGTTTAGTCGCTGAGGATCGAGTCCACGTGGTTGTCGACCACGGCAGACGTTCGGAGATGCACGCGGTGCCTTCCTCCGACTCGGGAGTCCACGTTCGAAGCGAAGCCCGCGCATGCGCTCACGCGGAGAGGGGACGGGCAGGAACCACACTGCCACACTCGTCCCTCTCCGCCCATAAAGAAGCCTCGCAGCTCGCAATGCCGCGAGACTTCGATTGCATGGCCTCTCGCAATGTACCCAATGGCTGACACAATACAGCCTCCCTTCACAGAGACGTATTGTGTGGAGCTTATTTATGCAACAAGCATTCCTTCGTTCGGCCTATCAGTATCGCTACGGTCATCCTTTTCGGCTGCATAGGTAGATGTTTTCGTCCTTGTGTTAGCGCCAGAAGCATAGATGTTGGTCGCATTCTCTCCTTCGGGTGTCCAAGTCCATTCTTCATCACTCGAAATGCTGTCGTCAGACATGTGTTCAAGATACTTAGTTGCAAAAACCTTCATAGATCCGTCACCTCCTTCCATTCATACATTCTTTTCTATCCATTCCTCATAATCCAGGCTACTATTGCATCCGCAATTGGGATACCCGTTAGCTGCTCAATCCATAGCCACTGTCCCATACAGTTAATTTCAAGAAAGACCCATTCGCCATTCGGCCTGATTATAAAATCAATTGCGCCGAATTCAAGCGATAACGATTTCATGAGTCGGTTAACCTGCATTCGCACTTTGTCTGGCGGAACAATCTGACTATGTGGTGTATGCGCAATATCGTATCTTCGCCAATCATGTTTTGCCTTTTCGGAAAGCTGAGACTCTATCTTGCAGGCAAAATGATTTGTCCCTACAACCGTATACCTTACTTCATAATCTTTTTCAATATACTCTTGGAGTACTATAGGGTTTTCGAGAGCCACTCCGAAATCTTCAACGCTACTTTCAGAGATTATATTTGTATAAAATCCTAAATAATCTCCGTTTTTATCAGTATATATTTCCTGTGACATCAACTTTAATAATGCTCTTTCATGAACACGAAGAAAATCAATGATGTCATCTTTTCTATTTGAAACAAGCGTTTCTGGTAAGCTGAAACCTATCTCTTTTGCCAACTCCATCTGATAATACTTATTCTCACCCTTATATGCCTTGCGCAAAGGATTAAGCCAAGGCAGAGATTTGATGGCGTTATAAAAACCGAGTAACGCTTTGTTCCACTCGTTCTTCCAGATTCTGAAATCTGTATCACAGATTTGCTGTTCCTGCAAAGTCAGCTCGACAAACGGACGACGACACCATACACACGTTATGTTATCAGAATTGATTGAATTATTATTGCTAGTAATTGTCCATTTATCATTACGGCAGCTTATGTATGTATACTTTAGTGACTCGACATCAAGATTTAGCCTAAAATAAGGAACACCTTGAGACTCTAGCTTCGAGATAACATAGTTTGCATGCTCATCAAATTGGTCAGTTAGTATTAATACCATATATTAATCTCCAACAGATTTGCAGGCAGCAACTGAATTTACAATTCAATTATAGCCTAGACGCTCTAAACTGTAGCCATAATCGACTCATTTTGAATGAAATACCGCTGCAAACTTCTACCCCAAGGGAACTCGGACCCTCGACTTCCTTCGTCTCGAACGGCCGCACTCAAAGCGAAGCCCGCGCGACTACGAGCCGGGCGAGTGGGTGGAGGTCGACGGCATCCGCGAGCGCGTGGAGCGCGTCGTCCCCGTGGAGGTCGCCTCGTTCGCGGAGAGGTACGAGGGCTGGCTCAGCGTCGAGCAGGTGGCGCGGGACTTCTTCGTGAACACGGGCACGATAAACAGCTGG